>JAUPLE010000570.1 GCA_030837085.1 Acidobacteriota bacterium
ATTCTTTGTTCTAGCATATGGATATTATAGGATTTATCAAATCTCCTGTCAAATAGTCTTTCACTTCTTTAAAAGTAGCCGCGAAGGACGCGAAGGGACGCGTCTTTAATATAGAATGATGAATGCTGAATGCTGAATGATGAAGAAAATCTGTGTTAATCAGTGTAATCGCCGTTACGTGGACAAGAGGCCTTTTTGACTATTAATAATTATCCCTTTTCCGGTTCATTAACCGGGAATCGGGCAGACACGGGGGCCTGCCCCTACGTAGGGAAAAAAATATTTGAATGTCCCATAATCCTTCATACGTGGACATGAAAACTGTCCGTGAGTGTCCGTGTTGGTCTGTGGCTAAGTTTTTCTTTCGTGTATCTTGGCGTTCTTGGCGGCTAATTGTTTTTGTGTTACTTTATGAAACACCTGGGCTTGTTTTTAAACTGTCAGAACCGCGGATTACGCTGATAACGCTGATGACGCAGATGAAAAACTTCCCAATTCATTCTGAGTAGTCTGCGCTAACTGTGCCATCTGTAATACTATTTGGTAATTCCTGGTTTTTTTAGCAAGAAGTTTCAAGTGGTGGTCTGGAAAACGTTTATAGAAAAGTATTACAGACCTCCCAAAATGGCTATAATTACAGTTTTAATAATTTTCCGGGGAGACACTGCACCGCCCCACTGAGTAAGTAAAGGAGCGATAAGAGAGATTTGTAGTCCCGGAACACGAAGACGGTTATATTAATCACCACTTTTAATATATTAATCACCGCGCCAGTTATATTAATCACCAATAAAATTATATTAATTGACGCGAAAATCATATTAATCACCACGATAGCTATATTAATCAACACGACAGCTATATTAATCGCCACTCAACGCATAGTAATCACCACGACTACTATATTAATCGACGCGACAATTATATTAATCAACACTTGACACATATTAATCACCATCACTGCATATTAATCAACATTCAATCCTTATTAAATACCAAAAAAAATATATTAATCAGCGCCCGGAGAAAAATTGGTCTGACAAATAAACTCCCGAATCAATTATCTCTTCCCTGAGGGATGCCGCTTTAATTTTGGTTGCGGCTTGTCGCGATGTGGTTCAGACATTCCGTTGAAAGTGCAAGGACATCCCAGCCAGGAACTGCTGTTTCTGTTTCGTCCTTTTGGTTTCTGATAGGGCGGCCCGCGCCGCGGGCTTTCGGTTTTCCTGATTTCTTAAGAATGGTGTATTCCCAAATAAAAGCCGTTTTGGCTTGATTTTTTTTTGAAACCCACTATAATTATCTTAGGTTTAAAAAGGTACTCTTTTGAGTGTCCCTTAAATCGACACGGACCGACACGGACCGAAAAAACAAAAGACGGGCATACTTGTAGGGATTTGATAAATCTTGAATATTTCTGGTTCGAGGAGGCAGCATGAAAAAAAAGGGAGGTTACCAGAAAAATTTCGATTGACAAATACCCTCTTTTGCACTATAGTAACCTTTTAAAAAGGAAAATCACCCATGTACAAAAATGATCAAAAAGCGCTTTTACTGACCCGCGACCAGGACCTGGCCAAAAAAATGGAAAATTACCTCTACCAACGGTATAACTTAAAAACCGATTCCGTCAATGACATCCTGGAAGTATCTAACCGACTGGGGGCGGACAATTCCCTGGAAAGCTCTTATGTACTGGTGATTCTTGACGAAAACGTAGCCGGACTGCAAACCACTTCCCAAACCATGAAAACCCTCAAAGCCAAATACACGGATCTCAATGTCTTATTCCTCTCAACCCTCCTGGAAACCACCCCGCCTTTTTGCGACAGCGAAATGGAAATATTACCCGAATACTCCTCGGAAAATTACCGGGATGAACAAATCGGCGCGCACCTGGATAATATACTGGAACTCCTGGTGCCTGTTACAAAGGTCTCCTCATTGGCGGAAGTATACGAGATTATCCCCTACGTCATGGCGAAAACCTACCGCACCGATTGGGCCTTTTGCTCCGTATTAAGACTCGATCAGCAACCGGTCGAAACAGGCGCTATTTCGGCGGATTACCCCAACGTCCTACCCCTACCTTATGAATACCCACTAAAAGGCGCCGGCTACCTGGACCAAATGCTGACTTATTACAAACCCATCCATATCCCGGATTTATACGAAGATGAACCCTTTCGCCGGGAGTTGGAAGAAAAGTTTTCCCGGCGCTACCGCTCCGCGTTACTATTACCCATGCAGTTCGACGGTAATTGCATCGGTTTGCTGGGCCTATTCACCCGCAGCCTGAGCCGCTTATACAAACTCACGGATATCGATCTCCTCCAACGGTTGGCGGATATCTCCGCCGTTGCCATTATTACCCATTTTTTCAGGGAAAACAGCGATCTCGACATGGATCGCCTCGAAGAAGAAGTAAAACGCAGCCGCAGGGAGGGAGATATACTTTAATACTTGATATTTACCGCATAATGTACTACAATTGATACTTGTCAATCTTAATATCTTTACTATGAATAAACGAAGCTCAATTAAAGTCAAATTTCAGGTTTATCTAATGGCCGTTTTATTTATCACCATAAGCCTGACCGGTTTTTCCGGGATTAGCGCCATTGATTTTTTTACCCATAAAATCGTCGCCGTTCAACCCGGCGAGGCTGAAAAAAACTCCGCAGCCGCGGAAGCTTCAAAAATCAAACAATATATCATCTATGCCTGCCTGGTGCTTTTCCTGCTCACCTCGCTTATACTCCCCCTCCTCATCAATCACATGATCCGACCCGTCAAAAAGATGGAAAAAGACCTGGAAAGCCAGGTCCTGGAACGTACCCGGGCATTAAATGACGCCAATGAAAAATTAACTGGCGCCATGAATGAATTAAAAATTACCCAGAAGAAAATAATCCAGGCGGAAACACAGAAGTCCTTGACCACCATCGTGGCTGGTTTTGCCCACGAAATCAATAACCCCCTGACCGGCATCCTGGGCGCCCTCGACCTGCTGGAATTAAAAACCGACGCCCCCCCTGATCTTAAAAAGAAATTGAACATCATCCGCCGCCAGGGATTCCGCATCAAAGGGATCATCGAAGAATTAAACCGCATGAACCCGGAGATCGATCAAACCAAATTGGAAGTGGACCTCGCCAACCTCCTGGAAAAACTAATCAAAATAACCTCTAAGAAAAAAGAATACAAAAAAATACAATTCAACCACCACTTCCCGGAAGAGGAAATGATTGTACGGGGGAACCACGCTGCCCTTTGGCAGGTATTCGAAGGCATAATCGAAAACGCCGCCGAAGCCATCGAGGAAACAAACCCAGGGAACGCGGAAATCCGTATTACCCTGCATAAATCCCCGGATAACGCCTACTATGTTACCAGGATCACGGATAACGGCGGCGGATTCAAAAATATCGAGAAAGCCTTTGACCCCTTCTTCACCACCAAAAGCAGGACCCAAAAAAAAGGCATCGGACTATCCATCGCTTATAACGTCGCCAGGGAACATAAAGGCAATATCATCATCGCTAACAACGAAAAAGGGGCGACATTGGATATCTACCTGCCTACTAAAGAAAATATAATTGAAAATTCATATAAAATGGTTAATGCAAAACCATGACCGGAGGATAAATAATATGTTAAGAGCAATGAGAAATGATTTTAAAAAGTATTCATGGACGCTTTGGCTGGTAATCCTGGCATTCATACTCGGTTTTATCGTGACGGATGCCTTCAGGGGCGACAGCAGAAGTAAAGATGATCTGGCCTATATCGGTGATACCACCATTCATATTGCCGATTATCAAAAACAATTGTATGCAATGCTGCGAAACTACAAAGAACAACTTAAAGACAAATTCGACAGGCAAATGATAAGCCGGTACAATCTCCCCGAAAATGTACTTCAGCAAATGATTACTTCGGCAATTATACGGAGCGAAGCGAAAAAATTAAATATTATCGCTTCTGAACGTGAGTTAAAAGACAAAATTGTTAATCACCCCTATTTTCAAAGAGACGGGAAGTTCGTCGGGATAAAGGAATATGAACTGATGCTGGCCCACTCCCGTATGGACGTGATCGAGTTTGAAAATGATCTCAAAGAGCAGATCGTGATGGAGAAATTCAGGGACGTAGTCAGCAGCGGCATGGTGGTGGATAAAGCGACACTGCAAGAACAAT
>JAUPLE010000571.1 GCA_030837085.1 Acidobacteriota bacterium
CGAAGGCGGGGAAAATAAGGGGGAAAAGATGGAAAGGGTCCAAAACCACTGCCCCGACATATCGGATTTCGGGGCGGTGGCTTTGGTTTTTCGGATTTCGTGCTTCCCTTAGAATGAGTTATTTCAAACCTCTTGAACTTTCTACCGGGATATGTTAAATTATCCATATGAAACGATCGATACCGGAAGAAATAACAACCTTTGGGGTGAAGTATGCCGATTGCTGCCACACGGTCCTTTGTACTGGGAACATTGCCGTTCAGCGAACAGGATAAACTAGTCCACCTGCTCACCAATGACAAAGGAATCATTAAAGCCATCGCCCCAGGTGCCTTGAAAAACAAAAACCGCTTCGGTTCCCTCCTGGAACTCTTTTCAGAAGTGGAATTCCAATACTATTGGCAAGAAGAAAAAGAATTGGTTACCCTATCGAAAGGTGACCTGGTCAAAAGCTACTTTCAAATAGTCTCCGACCCTGGAAATATTTTTTATTTTTATCTGCTGGCGGAAATTTTATTACGCTTCGTCCCCTACAACCACAATGATAACCGCATTTATCGCCTGGTGCGAGCTTTCCTCGAGAACCGGGCCGAGGGGATCGAAATGAATCTTTTATTTCTTTATTTCCTGGTATGGATACTGAGAATCGAAGGGTTGATGTTTAACCCGGGAATCTGCCACAACTGTTTTGCAAAGGAAATCAGCCATGCGTGGCTGAAGACTGATTTCCGGGGCATCCTGTGTTCGCAGTGCAAAACCAATGAGAATGTTATGTTTACCGGCGATGATCTTCAATTCATCCGCTGGACGGAAAAACATGCGCCCAAAGAATTGGCAGTATGGCAAGAAAAAATCGATTGCGCCAAATTGATACGCACTTTTAAGCAAATGATCGAATACCACGGTGAATTGAGTTTAAAATCATCGCAGTATTTGCCGGAGTTTATGTGAAAAATGCCCGCGAAACACGCGAAACACGCAAAAAAATAATAAATAGAAGTTTTAGGAGGTCCAGGAACCCTTTTTCAAAAGGGTTCTTGAAATACAGGAGGACGAAATGTTCAAACATGTTATTGTACGCAGGCCGGGTCGGTCATTGATCGAAGGTATCACATCGGCCAATTTAGGTAAGCCCGATTATAATCGAGCGCTTCAGCAGCACGATGGCTATATCGACACCCTTAAAAACCGCGGCGTCAAAGTGAAAATCCTGGAAGCCGAAGAACAATTCCCGGATGCTGTATTTGTTGAAGATACCGCCGTCTTAACTGAACGGTGCGCAATCATTACGAATCCCGGCGCCCTTTCACGGCAAGGCGAAGAGATAACCATCAAAGAAGCATTGAAAGAATTCTATACCAACATGGAGACGATTACTGCCCCCGGCACGTTAGAAGGTGGCGATGTCATGCGGGTGGGCGATCATTTTTATGTGGGCCTGTCAGACCGTACCAATGAAGACGGGTTCCGACAGTTTGCCGGGATTTTAAACAAATACCGGTATACGGCATCAACCGTTAAACTGGAAAAATTCCTCCATCTCAAAACCGGGCTGGCTTATCTTGAAAACAACAACTTACTGGTAGCCGGCGAATTCGTCGAACATGAGGAGTTCAAAAAATTCAAGCGGATCATCATCGATGAAACCGAAGGTTACGCCGCCAATTGCATCTGGGTAAATGATGCAGTGCTGGTTCCCATGGGTTACCCTAAAACCAGGGCAGCCATTTCGAAAGCCGGTTATAACGTCATCGAAGTAGATGTGTCCGAGTTCAGGAAACTGGACGGCGGCCTCAGTTGCCTGTCGTTGAGGTTCTAAAGAAATTTCTTGGCGACTTGGTGTCTTGGTGGCAAAAAACCAAGCCATTGGTACTTGATATTCACGTCGGAATCAGTATAATATTATGATTAACGAAACCAAAATAAGGAGGTTTTACTTATGAAATCAATAGATTCACAAGCGGAAACGCTTAACGCTATTATAAAAGTTCACAACCCCACAGTGTATGAATTGTTATCAAAAAAAGGCAAAGCAATTTATTTCCCGGAGAAAGGAATCCTGGCCCAGGGAAAAGCTGCTAAAGGTAAAGAAATCAATGCCACCGTCGGTACTGCTTACGAAGATGACGGCAAACCAATGGTATTACCCAGCATTGCCAGCCATCTGAAGTTGGATAGCAAAAATGCCTTCCCCTATGCACCAAGCGAGGGTGTCGCCCCTCTTAGAGACAAATGGAAAGAACTATTGAAAATAAAAAACCCATCCCTCGGGACAAAAGAAATCAGTTCACCGGTGGTGACCTGTGCACTCACCCATGGACTGAGCATGGTGGGTTATATGTTTGCCGAAGAAGGCGACGAAATTATCGTAGCCGACCTGTACTGGGAAAATTATGACCTGGTATTTACCAATGCCTATGGCGCCGAACTAAAATGCTTCAACTTCTTCAAAAACAAAGAATTCGACATCGATTCATTTAAACAAGCCATTAGCACAAGTTCTCCCGTGAAGAAAATCGTACTTTTAAATTTCCCCAATAACCCCTCCGGCTATACCCCCACCAAAGAAGCCGGCAAAGAGATCGTGGACGCTTTAAAAGCGGCCGCCGAAACCGGTAATAAATTAATAGTGGTTCTGGATGACGCTTATTTCGGACTGGCCTTTGAAGACGACATATTCACCGAATCCCTGTTCGCGCAATTGGCGGATTTGCATGAGAACCTCCTTGCCGTTAAAGTAGACGGCATTACCAAAGAAGAATACGCCTGGGGCTTCCGCGTCGGCTTCATCACCTACGGCATCAAAAACGGCAATAAAGAGCTGTACAAAGCCCTGGAAGATAAAACCGCCGGCGCCGTCAGGGGCAATATTTCCAATTCCCCGCACCCATCCCAATCGTTCGCATTAAATGCCTTCCAGTCAGAAACTTACGAAAACGAAAAAAAGAGAAACAAAGAAAAAATAAAGGAACGGTATTTTAAAGTAAAGGAAATCCTTAAAGCGCACCAGGAATATGAACAATACTTCGAAGCTTTGCCCTTTAACTCCGGGTATTTCATGTGCATCATATTGAAAAACCTGGACGCTGATAAAGTTTGGGACTTGCTGTTGAAAAATTACAGCACCGCCGTCTTTTGCTTCGGCGAGAAAAATTTGCTGCGGATTGCCTTTGCCTCGACGCCGCTGGCCAAACTGGAAAAATTATTCGCTAACATCTACTCCGCCTGTAAAGACTGCGCACGGGGTTAACCCCTGTCTTCGACGACCAGGGAACCCTTTTATAAAAGGGTTCCCTGGACCCTCCCAAAATTTTTTATTAGTTGACATTTAAATCGTTTTTTTGTATAGTCAATTGGAAAAAAGAGAACGAAAAATGCCCGAAAAGGAAGTACTTTTAAAAAGGAAAACAGGGTTTAATAATATATCGGTTACCAGGGAAGGAAACATCGTAACCCTCTGGAACCCACCCGGTAGGATAAAACAAACCGCCGTCGATATCGCCAACCCTACCCTTCCCGGCCTGGAATACGCCTGTAATTGTGTCCTCGCCCTGGCCTTCCGCCCAAATCCGGGTTCACTCCTGGTGCTGGGCCTGGGCGGCGGCTCCGTGCCCATGATGTTCTACCATCTATGCAAAGACATCCACATCGATGTGGTGGAAATCGATCCCGTCATCCAGGAAGTCGCAAAAAAATATTTCAATTTCATAACCAATTCACGGGTAAAAGTACACATCGATGATGCATCCCGGTTCATTAAAATGAACGGGCGGAAATACGATATCATTATCATGGATGCTTTTATCGGTCAAAGACAACATCAATCACTCACCGCCGAAGAATTTTTCCTGGCGGCCAGGGAACGCCTAAATCCCGGCGGACTCTTTGTCACGAACCTGATGACCAAACACGAAAACCGTTTCCAAAAAATGAAGTACCGACTTGGTTCAGTGTTTAATTCCCTCTGGATCTTCCCGGGCGAAATATCCGCCAACGCCCTGGCATTTGCTAA
>JAUPLE010000572.1 GCA_030837085.1 Acidobacteriota bacterium
ACGTGGCCATGTGCAGCAAGGACATGGGCGCAGACCGCGTGTTTGCCTGGCCTACGGCTGAAATCGCAGTCATGGGCGCCGAAGGCGCCGCGGGAGTGATCTTTAAAAAGGAAATCCAGGAAGCTTCCAACCCGGAGGAAGCCCTTAAAGAAAAGATCGAAGAATACCGGGAGGAATTTGCCAATCCTTACATTGCCGCCAGCCGCGGCCATGTGGACGAAATCATCGAACCCATGAATACCCGCCGCTATCTCATCGAGGCATTAAATATTCTTAAAGCCAAACGAGATTCCCGGCCGCCCAAAAAACACGGCAATATCCCTTTATAATTATAATGAAGAAAGAACACCATGTGGAAAAATATTGAAACCGGAATTTACTTGATGTTTATCGGGATGGGAGTCGTTTTCGCATCCCTGTTTATCTTGATGGAGTTTGTTAAAGTCAGTGGCTGGTTGGAACACGGACTAAAACGCCTGGTCAGTCATATTAAACCGGCAGTTGCTTCGGCCGGGACGAACATAGGGACTGAAATAGCCCCCGAAGAAGTAGCGGTAATCGCCGCTGCAGTTCACACAGTGTTGGGGGAAAAGGCAGAGATACGCCACATTCGTATGCTGCCTTCAGACAGCCAGGAAAGTTGGTCCCAGGTGGGACGGTGGGATATCTTACACTCCCATGACCTGCGGAAATCGATTAAATAAGGAATAAATACAATGAAAAAATTACGAATCACTCTCAATGAAAAAATATATGACGTGTTGGTAGAAGTATTGGAGGACGATGAGTACCACTACCCCGGGGCCGGTTTGCCTTCGGTTGCTGCCGCCGGCCCCGCCCCGGCAGCTTCGCCGGTGATACCGCGTCGACCCGTCGGCCAGGCAGGCGGAAATTTTGTATTGGCCCCCATCGTAGGAACAGTTACCCGGATATTGGTGGAACCCGGCGCACAGGTTAATGAAAACCAACCCCTAATCATACTGGATGCCATGAAAATGGATACCTATATCAATGCTCCTCGCTCCGGCGTGGTGCAATCCATTGAATGTAAAATCGGCGACAGCGTGCACGTGGGCCAAAAATTGGTGACCCTGAATTAAAAAAGGAAAGCATCATGTCAAACCTCTTAGAAAATTTGTCAAATTTCCTGCAGGCCACCGGGTTCCTGAATCTTTCCTGGCAAAACGCCGTCATGTTGGTGGTGGCCATGGTATTGCTTTACCTGGCCATTGTCAAACAATTCGAACCCTTGCTGCTGATCCCCATCGCCTTTGGGGCGTTGGCCGCCAATATTCCCATGGCCAACCTGATGGCCCCGCCCCACGGCAATGAAGTGGGTGGGATCTTCTGGTATCTCTACCACGGCGTTAAACTGGAGATATTTCCCCCTATTATATTCCTGGGGGTAGGGGCCATGACCGATTTCGGGCCCTTGATTGCCGCCCCGCGCACCTTGCTCCTGGGCGCCGCGGCCCAATTCGGTATCTTTGCCACCCTCCTGGGCGCTGTTCTGCTTGGTTTTACGCCGCAGGAAGCCGCTTCTATCGGGATTATCGGCGGCGCCGACGGCCCCACCGCCATCTTTACCGCCGTCAAACTAGCGCCGCACCTGCTGGGACCCATTGCCGTAGCTGCCTATTCCTATATGGCGTTGGTGCCCCTCATTCAACCCCCCATTATGAAACTCCTTACCACTAAAAAAGAACGCCAAATCGTGATGAAGGAACTGAGGCAAGTCAGTAAAACAGAAAAAATCCTTTTTCCCATCCTGGCCACCATCTTTTGTTCCATGCTGGTGCCGGTTGCCGCATCTTTGATCGTTATGTTGATGTTCGGCTTCCTGATCCGGGAAGTTGGCATCGTGGAACGTCTCTCAAAAACAGCCCAGAATGAATTGATCAACATTGTCACCATTTTCCTGGGCTTATGCGTCGGCGCTACCATGGATGCATCGTTCCTTAATTTCAAAACCATTGGCATTATCGTCCTGGGAGCTTGTGCGTTTGCTTTTGCCACAGCGGCAGGCGTATTGTTGGCCCGGTTAATGAACCTTTTTACCAAGGATAAAATCAATCCCTTGATCGGTTCCGCCGGGGTTTCTGCTGTGCCTATGGCTGCCAGGGTTTCCCATATCGTGGGCCAGGAAGAGAATCCACAGAATTACCTGCTTATGCATGCCATGGGACCAAATGTAGCCGGTGTTATCGGGACAGCTATCGCCGCCGGTGTTTTGATCTCTATCCTGAAATAAAGGTATTGCAATAATTTTCTATTTCATATATCATCATGATTCGGTTTACGGATTAACATTGGATTTAGTGTTTGGAGAAAAAACAGATGCAAAATTATTGTCGACTTCCATCAATAAAGATAAAGGGGTATCGACCCTTTAAAGAGATTGTATTCCAATTTGAACCTCTTGAAGTGATCGTAGGTGCAAATGGTTCAGGGAAGTCAAGTTTATTCGAGTTTTTAAGGTTTTTAAGAGACGCCTGTTACCAGGAGATTCCACCGGAAATTGTCACCGGCACAATCGGGCAGCAAATATTCCATAAACCCGGGCAAGACAAACTCTGGTGGAGTGCGGAAATCGATCTTATGCAAAAGATGCCGCTTTATTACCAGGGAGAACTCCTGGGACCTGTGGGGGCAACCAGGATTGTTTTCGAAAGAGTAAGAACCAAGGGTAAATTACATACTGAGTATGAGTCTGCTTATGTTTTTTTAGACTTTCAGCATGGAAAAGGGGTGGTCAAAGACCCTCAAGATAAAAAATTCAAACGAAAAGAATGGGACTTGAAAAAACCGAATCAATTGGCGCTCGGTTCGATTACCGATCCAACCTTAACGACTCTTTTCAACCTCCGGGAGTACATTCGCGGATGGCGATTTTACAATGCATTCAATATCGATAATGAAAAAATCCGCCGCCCGGTTTCCACCAGCCAGGATCCCCTATTACATGAAGATGCCGGTAACTTGAGCGCAGTACTCTTCAACCTGATGACCGAGTACCCGGGCGCTTTCGATGAATTAAAATCAATGATAAAATCCGCTATCCCGGGATTTAATAATCTTAATGTTAAAGCAAGGGGAGGGCCCGGCCAGGTGATTGCTTTCTGGCAGGAAGATAGGATTGATACAGAACTAAGTCTGGCAGATTTATCCGACGGCACGCTCCGTTTTATCGCATGGGCAACCCTATGTGTGATGCCTTCTCCTCCTACCCTCATTTGTATCGACGAACCGGATCAGGGAGTTCATCCCAGGACCCTTCCTATTTTAGCCGGTTTATTTGAAAAAGCATCGGAAAGAACACAGGTTATTCTTGCCACCCATGCATCGTACTTCCTGACCCAGTTTGATTTAAAAAATATTGGGATTATGAAAAAAATAAGTGGTGAAAGTGAATATTTGAAAGTTCAAGACTCGCTGTCTCTTTTGGATAATCTCCAGGAATTCGGAATCGAGGAACTGGAATTGATGCACCGGAATGATGAAATGGAGGCATTGATTTGAAAGAGATTCATATATATGTGGAAGGTCCAAGCGACAAATTGGGCCTGGAAAAACTCCTGGCAAGAGTTATAAAGGAGGCTGCGAACCGGGGAAATAGAATTGACTTTCATCCCCTGGGCGGTAAAGAACCCTTGTTGAATAAAGGCCCGACAAAAGCTCTCAATATTTTACGAAATAAACCCGGGAGTTGGGTATTCCTGCTGCCTGATTTGTATCCCCGGAACAAACCTTTTCCTCACACAACTTATAATGAATTAAAAACCGGGTTGGAAAGCCGATTTAATAATGAACTCCAGCGGAAACAATGCGACCATCGATTAAAGGAGCGCTTTTTTGTGCACTGTTTCAAATACGATATGGAAGTACTGTTGTTGGCTTCCGAAGAAAGCCTGATGAAAAGGCTCGGAACTTCGAATTTTTCTTTGAAGTGGATAAAACCTGTAGAGAATCAAAACCATGATCTGCCACCCAAGCGTATTATTGAAGATATTTTCAAAAAATGCGGCAAGAGATATAAAGATACTGTGGATGCTCCCATGATCCTCGAAAGTTCCGATTATATTCAATTGAGCGATTTATGTAACCAGAATTTCAAGCCATTTTTGAATGACTTGCTGGGAATTCTTCAGACAGGATAATCATTCGATGTTTTGGATTTCTGCCAGAGCGATTCCATTTCGTCGAGACTGGTTTTATTAATGTCCTTACCCTGCTGCTTGAGCTGCTCCTCGATATAACGGAACCGTGTGACAAATTTTTGATTGGTATTTTTCAAAGCAAATTCCGGGTTGACCTTTGTTAAACGCGCTACATTCGCTGCCGCAAACAAAAGATCGCCGATCTCCTCTTCCACCCGTTCATGGTTCCCGGCGTAAATCTCCTTTTTTAACTCCTCGATCTCCTCTTCCACTTTCTCCAGCGCTTTCAACGGATCATCCCAATCGAATCCCACACTGGAGGCTTGCTCAGCAATACGTTTGGCATGGGCCAGGGCCGGCATACGGGCAGGATAATCGGATAGGATACTGGGTTTCTTATTATCCGACTTTTTAATCTTCTCCCAATTCTGCCTGACTTCCTCCGCTGTCCGCACTGTAACGTCGCCGAAAATATGCGGGTGCCTGCGGATCAATTTCCGATTGAGCGTATCGATAACGTCCTTAATGGTGAAATGCCCCTTTTCCCGGTGCAGTTGCGATAGAAAGATGATCTGCAGCAGCAGGTCGCCCAGTTCCTCTTTCTGCTTGTCCACCGATTCCATTTCTATAGCTTCCACCAATTCGTACGCCTCTTCCAGCACATATTCCTTCAGTGAATGCAGCGTTTGCTTCCGGTCCCAGGGACACCCGCCACTGGGATTTCGCAGCCGTTTCAAAATTTTTACAAGTTTATTAAATGCTTCCATCTTGTATTTTATTCCTAATAATGATATAAATAAGAGAGTGAATATAATAATACTTTTTTTCATAGAGTGCAAGCTGGAAAATTAAAATGCAAGAGGAAATAAAACGAGACATCAAAGCAATCGCCGTGCTGCTGGCCACCCAGGGCATGATCAACCTGGGGGAGATAAAGGACCCTATCTCCCAACAAAGCAAACTGGACCCGGAAGGCGCCTGCCTATTTATCGAACTGCTGGAAGTCCTGCAAAAGAAAACCAGTGGAAACCTGGCTGCTGACGAAGAAGAGTTTCTCAACGAGATCGTCGCCAATATAAAGAAGGTCTATGAAAAAAAAATAAAAAAAATGCGACCACAGGACAATTAAAATGAAAAACAAATGGCTATTTTTATTTTTATTTCTTTGTACCGCCGTCTGCATCTTCCCTGAAACCCCGAACCCATGGGGAGACCTCAAAAAAATCCATTTCTACCATTCCACCAATAATCCTGACAAAGTACTGGAAAGCCTGGAACGCCTAAATTGTGATGGTATTGACAGGAAAGAGAAAGACAAAATTGCCGCAGAATTAACACGGTTCGGGGATTCCTACTTCTCCCCGGGGGAGAACAAAACCGCGGATTACCAAAAGGCCGAGGCCTTTTATCGAAAAGCCCTGGCTATCTCCCCGTCTCAGTGGTTCCTCTACAATAAACTGCAGGAAGTCGAACGAAAAACAGGCGGCGGTTTTATCCGCATCAAAAGCGCCTTCTTACAACTGGGGCTGCTCCTGCAAAACTTTAATGCCTCCTTCTTACTGGTAAATACCTTTTTCAGCATGCTATTCTTTGCCGGGCTCCTGGTGTTCTTCATATTTTCCATAGTGCTGTTCGTAAAGTATTTTAAATTAGCCGGCAATGACTTATTGATCGATGAACACGGCGCCTTCTCCACAAAGAAAGCAGCCCTCCTGCTCATCTTACTCCTGTGGCCGGTAGTGGCGCTGACCGGCTGGATGATTTATCCGTTCTTGATAGTCGGGCTCTTATGGGTCTATCTAAATGAAAATGAAAAGAGAACCATTCTCTACTTTCTTGGTTTAATCATCATTTTGACCCTGGTCTACAGCTTTAACCTGACGCTGGAAAAAAACGCCCAGGGAAAAAATTTCAAAATGATTCAAGAGGTCTACAACGGCCGCCTGTTCGATCGGCAGGATTATGAAAAATTCGATAATGATCTCAAAGTCGTCCAGGCCTTTTCCTATTATGAAAAGAATGAATATGACACGGCACTGGACATCTTAATTTCCACTGGCGATGGCTTCAAAAACAAATTGAAATTCGATTTAATAGGAAATATCGAATACAAGGACGGGCGTTATTCCGAAAGCATCGCCAACTACAGCGAATCGCTTCGTTATGACGATAAAAACCCGGTTACCTTAAACAATTTTACCCTGGCCCTTTTGAAAGACAATAAACAAGACGTATTTGACTCTTACGCCAAACGATATCCCGAGATCGAAGAATACAGGAAAAATGTCTCTGCTTTAAAAGAAATAAAACAAGCTTCGCCCCTTTTCTTATGGAAACGACTCTTAAATCCCCAATCATCGCGAGTTGAGTTTTCCCTGGTGGTAAAAAACGTCCTGGCAGAGTTCATCCAATTACCCATCATTTATTATATCCTGTTGTTTGTTCTCTACATTATCGGGATGAAAAAACTACCTGTTCACATGGGGGGCAGCAACTACTGCTCCAAATGCTCGAAAATTATCAAAGAAGCATCCGTCCACAAATCCCAAAAACTATGTGATGAGTGCTACCAGTTGTTTATGATCAAAGATGTCATTTTTCTTGAAGCCAAGATTTTAAAGGAAAAAGAACTGGCCAAGAAGTCCAGGCAAAAATATATAATCAGGCTCATTTTTTCCCTGTTCATCCCCGGCTTAAACTTGAATCCCAAAGAAAATAACCGGTTGTTTATCAACATGGCCACCCTGTTTTATTTCCTGCTGGGATTAGCCGTAATCGGCGGCCTTACCTTCAGTAAACTATTTTCTACAGCCCCGCTAATTTTGTATCTAGTGGGAATGCTGGCGTTTATTTTATATTTTATCACTAATTTAATTTCAATATTGGGAGATTACGATGGCTTTTAAAGGAACCTTAAAAGAATTTAAAGTCCCGGATATACTCCAACTCATTTCGCTGCAAAAGAAAACCGGCATTTTGACCTTTACCAGCGGCGACGGTTTTATTACCCTGATTTTTGACCAGGGTTTAATCGTCGGAGTGGATTCGTTTCCCAAGAAATTGGAAACAAGAGTGGGCAATGTCCTGGTCAAGCAGGATTTCATCAGCGAGGAAATGCTGCAGCGGGCCCTTTCCATCCAGAAAAGAACCAATCAGAAGATCGGGGAGATATTGATCGGGATGGGCATGATTGGTGAAGATACCATAAGAGAATCCCTGAAAACCCAGGCCGTTGAAGTCATTCTTTCTCTCTTTAGATG
This sequence comes from Acidobacteriota bacterium, assembly GCA_030837085.1. GTDB lineage: Bacteria > Acidobacteriota > Aminicenantia > UBA2199 > UBA2199 > JAKAGC01. The sequence goes on from JAUPLE010000572.1 coordinate 7,418, forward strand.
GAAAAAAGGAGAATACAATCTGAAAGTAATGGACCACCTGGACCGCAGCATGCACATGATCGAGCCCATTCCAACGGATAATTTAATCATGGAAGGCGTTCAGATGCTTGATGAGTGGCCGCTGCACAAGAAGTTGGTCCCGGATGAAAACATGGTCTTCGAGCCGATCCAGATCGAAACCAGGGATATCGAAATTATCGATGAATACGACGAAGAACAGCATCCCAGCAATGACGAGAAAATTTATTTGAATGAAACCGAAGCCAGCTTCTTGAAATATATCAATGGCCAACATAACGTCCGCGACCTGGTGGAAATGGGAATTTTTACCGAATATAAAGTCTATAAAAGCCTATTTAGCCTGATTAAGAAAAACATCATCAGGGTAAAGCACAAAGCTGAGCCGGATACATTCAAAGAAGAGCGTTTGCTGGCCGATCTGAAAGAAGTTTCCGGGAATACCGTGAAACGATTCAGCAACGTGGTATTGATCCTCCTGCTGTTGATTTTCGTCTTCACCTTTCTCAAACCGTTAATTCCCTTTAAACAAAGCAAAGTGTTGATGAATACCGGTTTGTATGAAAACATTTTCCCGGGATCCGGCAGTGAAAACAAGGAAACGGCTGCAAAACAAGAAAAAGAATAAACCATGGACAATAAAGATACAAAAGGAAGCGTTGCCGCCGTCGGTAATTTTGACGGTTTTCACCTGGGGCACCGGAAACTGGCCGATACCCTGAAGCGAATCGCCCGTGAAAAAAAACTGGCATCGCTTATCTTTACCTTCATACCCAATCCCAAAGTGTATTTTAAAAAAGAGTTAAACCTGATTAACAGCGATGCACAGAAAAAACAGTTGCTGGAAAGCCTGGGCGTAGATAATATCATTTTCCTCGATTTTAACCAGCTGTTGGATATGTCGGGTGAAGCCTTTGTAAGAGATATATTGATCGATCACTACAACGTGAAATCCATCGTCATGGGCGAGAATTTCAAATTCGGGAAAAACAGGCAATGCGACTCGGAATCCATCAAAAAGATGGCGGAAACGTACGGTTTTGAATTTACTGTCATTACCCCCGTTATTTTGGACGGGACTCCCATTTCCAGTTCGTTAATCAGGAAAAAGCTGGGCTGCGCTGAAATCGAAGATTCCAACCGCATGCTGGGACGCTTA
>JAUPLE010000573.1 GCA_030837085.1 Acidobacteriota bacterium
CTTTGGGTTTGCTGGAGGGTGCGAACCAGGGCCAGGGCGATGTCCGTATATATATTGCGTTCATGGAATTCATCGATGACGACAGCCCCAATGCCTTTAAGGGTAGGATTGGTTCTCAGCAGCCTGAGGAAGAGGCCTTCGGTGATAAAGGTTAGCCGGGTTTCGCGCGAAACGCTGGATTGTTGGCGGATACGGAAGCCCACATGATGGCCGCAGGGTTCATCCAGGAACCAGGCGCAACGTTCCGCGGCCAGGCGCGCGGCCAGCCTGCGCGGTTCCAGCACCAGGACCCCATCAGGGATGATATCGAGTAAATAAAGAGGAACACGGGTGGTTTTACCAGCGCCCGGTTCTGCTTTGATCAGGCAGGTGGAACTTTTACTACCCTTCCGCAGGGCGGCGCCAATGCCGGACAGATGGATATCAATGGGATACTCGCCAAACTCTTTCATTTATAATTAAGATGAGAAAACTTGCCTTATTTTTTTATTTCGACTACACCCTTTTTTAATTCCCGGTCAATATTGTCTATTACATTGGGTATCAATAACCTCAACGTTTCATAACGAGAATTGGGGGACTTTAGTACAAAAATAGTGATATCCCTGTCTTTTAACTTCTGCTGGTATTGTAGGTTTTGATCTGCTGTTATGAATATATCGAAATGCTTCTCCACTAAACCTAATAATTCTCCGTTCTTTTTACCCGCCCACCCCATTTCCGGGACAGTTTTAACTTCAAAACTTTTAAGGTCTTGTTTCAATTTTTTTGGCAGACATTCATCAAGCAACATTCTCATATGCATATTCCAGCATTTTTGTTTTGGCATATTCAAGCGCTCTTATCGCTTGAATTTTTTTTACCGTTGGAAAATCTTCAAGGAATGTATCAATGGTATCTCCGGCTTCTAAATAATCTATCATGTTTTGTATCGGCACTCTTGTCCCGAAAAAAACCGGGACCCCACCTAATATATCTTTCGAGCATTGCATAAATTCATTACTCATTTTTATCTCCATGCTATAAGAATACCATAAATCGGGGAGATTTTCAATTTTTTTCTATCGGCGTCATTGATTTTAAATGATGAGAAAATCCGCGGGGCACCAATAAGTGCCCCGCGCACTTTATGAGTTGGGGACGTTGTCCCCTGGCCCAAAGGACCTTCTTAGGATGGGGACGCAGTCCCCTACATCTCAGCAAATTTTTTATAAAACTGATGCTTATCTTGCTTAAATTGGGCCGCCTGCTGGAAAAGACCGTCGACTACCTCAGGGAACTGGTTCCTCAACGTCGTATACCGAATCTCTCCATTCAAGAAATCCTTCATATCCACTTTGGGATCTTTCGACTCATATATAAAAGGATTCTTTCCTTCCTTTTTCAAATCGGGATTGTACCTGAATAGGTTCCAGTAACCGGCTTCTACCGCTCTCTTCTCCTCTTCGATGGTCTTACCCATATCAATGCCGTGGGCGATACATGGAGAATATGCGATGACAATCGACGGCCCATCATATGCTTCTGCTTCCAACATGGCTTTCACTACCTGGTTCATATTGGCGCCCAGGCAAACGGAAGCAACATAAATATGGCCGTAACTCATACTGATAAGCCCCAGGTCCTTTTTATTGGTCCGCTTCCCGGCAGAGGCGAATTTGGCAACCGACGCCAGCGGCGTAGACTTGGAAGCCTGCCCGCCGGTGTTGGAATATACTTCGGTATCCAGCACCAACACATTAATGTTGCGCGTGGAAGCCAGCACATGGTCCAGACCTCCGTAACCGATATCGTATGCCCAACCGTCGCCGCCAATACACCAGATGGATTTATCTACGAAATAACTCTCCAATTCCATAATCTTCCGGATAAAGGATTTTGTATCTTCGGACGCCTTTTTCAGCGCTTCGGGTAACAATTTCCTCACTCCATCCGCCGCTTTTTGCGCTTCATCGTCTTTATTCGACCATAAGGCCATACTCTTATTTAACGCATCGGCCAGTTCCGGGGTCGTTCCTTTAGCCAGCAACTGTTCGACGTTCCATTGCAACTGGTTCCGGCTGGCGTCGACGGCAAGCCTCATACCATAACCATATTCGGCGTTGTCTTCGAACAGGGAATTGGCCCAGGCAGGACCGCGTCCTTCTTTGTTTTTAGTATAGGGAGTGGTGGGGAATGTACCGCTGTAAATGGAAGAACAACCCGTGGCATTGGCGACAATCATACGTTCGCCGAACAATTGAGAGAGCAGTTTCAAATAAGGAGTTTCGCCGCAGCCGCCGCATGCGCCGGAGAACTCGAACAACGGCGTCCGGAACTGCACGCCTTTGAACATGGAAATCTGCGTGCCATCCATAATATTGTCGGGTAATGCATCGAAGAAAGCCGCATTGGCAATCTCGCCCGCTTCCCATTCCTCGGCAATGGGTTTGAATACCAGCGACATTTTGGATTCGTCGGCGGCTTTTTTATTGACCGGGCAAATATCGATGCAGTTTCCGCAGCCGGTGCAGTCTTCGGTATAAACCTGGACTTTGAACAGCAGATTGCGATCGTTTTTCGTATTGGATTTAAGCGTCTTAAAAGAAGCGGGAGCGCCGGATAGTTTTTCCGGTTCGATCTGCTTGGCCCGGACAGCGGCGTGCGGACAAACCATGGAACACTGGTTGCACTGGATACAATTCTCTGAAATCCAATGCGGAACCTTGGGCGCAATACCGCGTTTCTCCAATTTGGAAGTGGCTGTGGGGACTTTGCCGTCCAGGGACATCCGGGAAACCGGGATATCATCGCCCCTCAGCACCATGACTTTCTCAATGACGTTTTTGGCAAAGTCGCCGGCGTTGTCGGCAATGAGTTTTTTGGGGATAAACGATTCCGTGATCTGGTCAACGCTGGCAGGGATTTTAACCTGTTCAAGTGCGGCTTTGGCTCTATCGACGGCATCCCAGTTCATTTTTACCAGGTGCTCGCCTTTTTTCTCAAAGGTTTTCTTGATGGAATCTTTAATCAACCCGATGGCTTTTTCTTCTTCCAGGATGCCGGAGATGATAAAGAAAGCCGCCTGCATGACCGTGCTGATACGGCCGCCCAGGCCCACTTCATTGGCGATTTTCAAGGCATCGATGTTATAGAATTTGATTTTTTTCTTAATGATGGTTTCCTGCATATCGCGGGGTAGACGGTTGAAAACTTCTTCGTTGCTGTATTCGGAATTTAGCAGGAAGGTGCCGCCTTCGATCATCTCCTTCAATACATCATAACGGCCGATATAAGCAGGATTGTGAAGGGCGATGAAGTTAGCCCTGGTAATGAGGTAGGGCGCCTGGATTTTACTCTTACCGAATCTCAGGTGGGAAATGGTGATACCGCCGGATTTCTTGGAATCGTAAGAGAAATAACCCTGGGCGTTCATATCGGTGTTGTCGCCGATGATCTTGATGGAGTTTTTATTGGCGCCCACCGTACCGTCGGCGCCTAAACCCCAGAAAATGCAGCGTTTGACATCAGCGGGTTCAGTATCGATCTCTTCTTTAATGGGAATCGATTTATGGGAGACGTCGTCGTTGATGCCCACGGTAAAGTCATGGAAGGCCGCGTCGTCCAGGTGGTCGAAGACGGCTTTGGCCATGGAGGGGGTGAACTCTTTGGAACTTAAACCGTAGCGGCCGCCGATGATTTTAATATTCCTGTCTTTTAAAACGGTTACCACGTCCAGGTAGAGGGGTTCGCCGATGGCGCCCGGTTCTTTTGTGCGGTCCAGGACAGCGATTTTTTTCACCGATGCCGGGACAGCTTTGACCAGGGCTTCTACTGAGAAAGGCCTGTAGAGACGGACTTTGATAAGACCGACTTTTTGACCTTTTTTGTTCAGGTAGTTCACCGTTTCTTCCATGGTTTCCGCGCCGGAGCCCATGAGGATGATGATTTTTTCAGCATCCGGTGCGCCGACGTAATCGAACAGGTGGTATTGGCGGCCGGTTTTTTGGGCCACCAGGTCCATGTATTTTTGTACGATGGCCGGGGTTTTGTCGTAATAAAGGTTGACAGTTTCGCGGCCCTGGAAGTAGACGTCCGGGTTCTGGGCGCCGACTTTAAGCACCGGGTTATCAGGGGTCAGGGCGCGTTTCCTGAAATCTTCCACGTATTTCATATCCAGCATGGATTTCATTGTTTCGTAGTCGATCATATCGACCTTCTGGACTTCGGAAGAGGACCTGAACCCGTCGAAGAAGTGCAGGAAGGGGACCCAGGATTCCAGGGTAGAGAGGTGGGCGACGACTGCCAGGTCCATAATTTCCTGGGGTGAACCGGAAGCCAATAAGGCGAAACCAGTGTTCCTGACCGACATGACGTCGGAGTGATCGCCGAAAATAGAGAGGGATTGGCAGGCCAGGGAGCGGGCCGACACGTGGAAAACAGTGGGCAGCATTTCGCCGGCGATTTTGTGCATGTTGGGGATCATTAATAAAAGGCCTTGTGAGGCGGTAAAAGTCGTACATAGGGAACCGGCGGAGAGGACACCGTGAACCGCTCCCGCGGCGCCGCCTTCGGATTGCATCTCGATAACGTCCAGTTTCTGGCCGAAGATGTTTTTCCGGTCGTGGGCGGCCCATTCGTCAGCTAGTTCTCCCATTGTCGAGGAAGGCGTAATGGGATATATAGCGGCGATTTCGCTGAAGGCATACGCTGCATGAGTTGCCGCTGTGTTGCCATCGATTGTTTCTTGTTTTAATTTGCTCATTGTTGCTCCTTATAATAATTTATTTAAAAAGTATCTTTTTCTCATTAAATTGTCCTGTTGGGATTTCCAATTTATTTTTTTGCTTTTAGATAAGAAATTAACACATTCCTTCTTACGTGTCAAGGATTTCAAGGCAGATTGTTAAATTTTTAACTGTTCGCCCCCTGGATCGGAGTTCATAATTGTTGTTGTCAAGGCCAATAGGCAAATGGGAAAATGGGCAGACACATAGGTCTGCCCCTACGCGGGTGAATAGTTTAGACGGGTTCTGAGGGAGTTCTGGGGACAATTAATCTTGACAATACCCTGTAATTTTAGTATCCTGGCAGCGGAGAATAATTAAAATATATGATAAC
>JAUPLE010000574.1 GCA_030837085.1 Acidobacteriota bacterium
TGCTTCATGCCCATTGGCGCCTGTCAAAACCCTGTACCCGTTTTCTTCCAATATCGGCGAAAGAGAGGCGAGCAGCTTGGCGTCATCATCAACTAACAGTACACTGTATCTGTTTTTCTTCTTCATACGAACATCTACCTCATATCGGCGGCAAATTTTTTACCGGGAAATAAATAGCAAATTTGGTTCCAACTTTTTCTTTACTTTCCACTTCGATCCATCCGTCGTGCGATTCGATGATCCTTTTGGCAATGGCGAGGCCGATACCGGTCCCGTCCTTTTTGGTGGTGTAATAGGGTTCGAAAATCTTATCCAGTTTTTCATCGGGGATTCCAGCCCCTGTATCTTCCACTTCGACGCATATAATATTTTTCCTGTTTATCTTGTGAAGGACTTTGTGAAATATAGCGGTGATGGCAATGGTTCCACCGTTGGGCGCGGCGTCGATGGCATTGTTGATAATATTTAATAAAGCTTCTTTCAATTTCTCTCCATCGGCCAGGAAAGTGGGCAGCGGCATGGGGAAATTGGGCTTGATAGAAAATTTATCGGTGGGATGAGTGCGGTACGTGTCCACCAGTTCCATTATTATGTCTTTGAGCTGAATTTCCTGGAGCCGCCGGGTTTGAGCCTGTAATAATTGCATCAGTAAACGGTTCATGATTTTTAGATCATTCACACCGTCCAGGATCGATAGACTGATTTGCTTGAGCTTTAATGGGAGAGTTTTGGGCTGTTTATTTTTTTCCAGTAATTGCTCGATTTTTTCGGTTTCCAACCGGATGACGGTTAGAGGGGATTTCATTTTATGCAGGGCTTCCTGGGCTGCATTCGCCCAATCGGGTGTACTTCCCTCCCGCATTAATTCGAGATAATGGGATTTCAGTTTCTTTTTTTTCTTAAATTCGGAATAGAGCAAAACGTTAAAAATGAAAAGGCCCAAAAGATACAACGTAAAGGACGACTGAATTAAGAGTAAGTAATCCTTGAATGGGATACCGGATTTCGGAGTAATCATATACGTGAAGTCCGTGCTAAATATGAACGATGTTTTCTCTCCATCGCTGACCGGAACGACTGGGTCCGGATACAACACTTCATTCGCAAATTGATGATTAAAAATAGGGCGTAAGCGGTTGTCGAAAACACGGAAGTTCTTAAGTGAACACCAGGTAAAAATAAATGGGAACTTGTTACCGGGAATTTTTTCCACGCCAAGCACTCTAATGCTAGCATCATTATTATATTCTCCCATGATTTTAAGGTTATGATCCCAAATCCGCAGATTGCCGCCATTATCGCTGGAAATGATTTCTAGATTGGTGTCATTGCTCATGTCAGCGGCATAAAGATTAATAAAAGACACCCCTTGATTTAAAAAGGAATGCAGTATATTCCCGGAGACGGCATCGTAAATTTGAATCTGGCCGGGGTCCGGGTTTAATTCCCTGTGGCAGGAACGGGCGGTTATCACCTCAAATTTCCCATCATGGTCCAGGTCCTCGACAGCTATGAATAATTGAGTAAAAAAAGAGCCGGCTTCCTTTATCCATAAAGATTTACCATTGGAATCCAGTATGCCGATATAACTGGTATCGTCGTTCATGCCGTTACATTCGATACCGTTATGGGGCGCCTTGGCGGTAAAAATAATTTCCCTTTTACCATCGTCATTAATATCCTTTACAATTGTTTGGGTAGGGGTAGGACCATAAAGAAACTCCCATTTCTTTTTCCCGGAAAGTAAATCATGGACCGCCAGCCCGCGCGGAAGCCCGTCCCAATCGGCGCTCATTTTCCAGACAACCTCTTTATTCCCATCCAGATCGATGTCCTCTATCCCTTCGATTTTTATATCCATAGTATCTGTAGAAAACGGTATTGATACACTTTCGAATATGGATTTTTTCAAAATATTTCCATTAATATCGCGCCGTTCAAGTACTGCTGCTTTATTTTGGGATCCAAACACCGGGAATTCTATCTCTCCATCATTGTCCGGGTCACAAGGTTTAAAGTAAGACCAATACCTCGGGATTAACATATCTTTTACATAACCTGCCCCATCAATGGTTTTAGTGAAAGGTGAAATAATATTTAACCGCATATTCCAGGGAGTATCGGTAATTTCAGGATACATGGCAAAGATGAGGTCTTTTTTTTGGCCGGGCAGGCGGAAGGGTATTATCTTTTTATAAGGTAAAGAATATATTTGCGTCACTGAAAAAAGGGCGTTAGTATGTTTCCAGTTGGAAAAAGAATAATAGACCTGGATAAAAAACAGGGCATTGATAAAGAGAATCGCGGCAATAAATAAGGAAATTTTCACTATTCGCATGCCGGTTCACCCCTCAATCAAGGAAATCATTTTATTCATTGGTAAAGTGTATAAAAAAAACGGCATGATGTCAACATCAAAATATTTAGGGAAAAAGCCTTCTTACATCTTCCTCAGGAAGGCCGGTTAATCTCACAATCCGTTCAATGGAAAAATCCCCCCCTGCCGGGGGCCAAACTTTTGAAAAAGTTTGATCAAAACTTTTACCACCTTCGTGGTCCTACGCCCTTGAAGGGTGTCGCCTGTCCTGCCGAGACCTTCGCGGCTAA
>JAUPLE010000575.1 GCA_030837085.1 Acidobacteriota bacterium
TCTGTAATACTATTTGGCAATTTCTGGTTTTTTTAGCTAGAATTTTCAAGCAACGGTCTGGAAAACGTTTATAGAAAAGCATAACAGGCCCCAAAAAATGGCTGTAATTATTTTTCTTTTTTATTTTTATCCTTTTTATCCCGATTGCCAGCCATTGACATAATTTCGCCAGGGGGACTTGGTAAGGTGGTGGTTGGGGGGTTTGGGTGATAGGCGGATAAGGAGGTGCCTAATTCCCCCCAATTTAATTAGCATCTCCCGAAGGGAGGCCGCTTTAACTTTGGTTGCGGCTTGCCGCGATGCGTTCTCTGTGCCCTCTGTGGCTGAAAAGATAGAAGAGAAGAACCGAAGAAGAGAAGAAAAGAAGCGGCAGTATCATTTTACTTTTTTAAATATATCCCGTCTCTTTTCAATAAAATCCTCAAGCCGCTCTTTGTAATACCATACAAGCACCTGTCCCCGCGGTTTCGGATAGCTTCCCTGCGTTTCTTATCCATCTCCTGTGTTTCGGGTTTATCGTGGTGAGTCCCATCGCAAAACAAATGGATATCCGGTTCATAATAAAAATCCGGCCGGCAATAAATGCCGTCGGTTAGTAGGGATAGGAGACAATCGAATATTTCTCCCCCACGTAGGGGCAGGCCCCCGTGTCTGCCCTTGCCAGGACCATTTCCGCATCTGCCGGGGCCATGTTTACAACTGCCGTAGCTATGTTTTTATCTGCCGCGGCTAAGTTTAAGCCTGCCGGAGTGGAACAATCCAAGTTATGGGGAAAAAATGGGGAGTATCAGAACTATTGCTCTTGAATTTCGTTCTTATTTAAGATAAGATTAAGAATCACTCTTATAAGGAGAATCGACATGGACGTAGTAAGAAAAAGTATCGGTGTGTTGATCATTATTTTTATAGGTATCCCGGTCCTGTTCGGCGTAATATGGGCCGTGGGCGTCACCAGGGCAGTGGTTTCACCGGAATTCCTATCGGACCTTCCGCAAAAAATTATCCAGAAGGTTCCCGCGATGATCGATGAAGTATTGATCGAAGTTGACAGGGAAGATATGGTGACCGACCCTAATGAACGGGCATGGGTCAAAGCCGTGGCCACCGCCAAAGTTTCCCCAAAAGAACTTCTGAACCAAATCGGACTCATGGATTGGATGCAAAATGAGCTGTCGTTTAAGTTCCAACAGATGGGGAAAATGCTCAGGGGAGAAATTCCACTTAAACCCATGACGTTAGACCTACGGCCGTTAAAAGCCGCGCTTCGTCATGAGGCTATTAAAACATACCTGGTAGACCTGATGTCAAACTTGCCGCCCTGTAACGATACCCAGAAAAAAGAATGGGCAGAAGCAGCAGAGAATCCCAGGTCCCTGGAACATTTGCCGGCCTGCCGACCCGCTGAAATGGACCTCGAAACATCAGCCATGGCCATCAGTTTTGTACGCGAACACGAAATCGCGGAAATCCCGGATGAAGTCAATCTCTTTAAATCCCACCCCAGATTTCATAGGGGACTCGATTTTATGCACAGCGTCACGGCTGTTACCTACATACTTTTCCTCATCCCGGCTTTCTTCATCCTGTTGGCGGCATTGATCGGGGGTACAGGCAAGAGCGGCATCCTTCGTTGGATGGCTGTACCGACTTTTATCGGGGGTGTTTCCGCTTATGCGCTTTCCTCCGTGATTAAACATGCAATACCCTGGAGTATGGCTTTAGAGCCTGAGGCGCAAATCCATCTGCATGGACATATTGTTACACCATTCGAACAACTGGTGATGTCGAAAGCAGCCGGCATCTGGGACCTGGTAATTGGACAGATACTAAAAGGCGTCAACTCGACGGCGGGTATTGTCTGCATCGTGGCTATCGTACTCTATGCCCTCTCATATCTTATCAGCAGCGAATCTCATTCCCAACAGCAACAGCCGCAGCAGCCTCAACAACCGCAGCAACCGGCGCCCCAACCCCCGACACAATCGGAATAAAAGAACAGCCAATAATTCCCGATACTCCGGGGCCAACTTCGGTAGGGGCAGACCTATGTGTCTGCCCCCATTCCTGGAATTTCTTATAAGTCATAATCAGAATTGCCGGATTTTTATCCAAAAACACTTGAAAATAAAATCCAAATTCAATATAATTCAAATGCTGGAACCCCCTGGAATACAAATGGTGAAAGCAATGATACTACTTCCTGTTTATTTGTCGCCGTGAGCCGGGTTTACGGAACGGCGGCAGCTTAGAAGGAGGAAACCTCAATGGAAAAACCGTATGAAGAAATAAAATATCAAGATAAAATCATTGCGATTATTTTAAGGGCTGACTATCAAGCAACCGGTATTCAATTCTTCAGCCCGTCGGAATTCTCCCAACAACTGGGATTCTTACCGCATAAAAAAAACCATGTCATCCCCGCCCATTTCCACAAAATCGTTCACCGGGAAATCGCGCTAACCCAGGAGGTATTATTCCTCCGCAAAGGCAAAGTGGAAGTAAATTTTTACACGGTTGAGAAAGAATATATCACCTCCCGCATAGTGAACGCCGGCGATGTTGTCTTTCTCTGCAGCGGCGGCCATGGCTTCAAAATCCTGGAAGATGCGGAAATGATCGAAGTGAAACAGGGCCCCTACTCGGGCAAAGACGGCGACAAAGTAACCTTTGAAGGAATTGAAAATGATCCCGGTAAATGAACCTCTTATCGGGGAAAAAGAACATATCTACGTCGGGGAGTGCCTGGATACGGGCTGGATTTCGTCGGGCGGTCGATTTATTACGGAATTCGAGGACAACTTTGCCCTTTACTGCGGGAGAAAGTTCGGTATTGCCGTAAATAACGGCTCCAATGCCCTGATCGCCGCATTAAAAGCCCTGGAATTACCGCCCGGCAGCGAAGTGATTATTCCCTCTTTCACCATCATCTCCTGCGCCCTGGCCTGTGTCTATAACGGGCTGGTCCCGGTTTTCGTAGACTCTGAACCGGAAACCTGGAACATGGACCCGCACCTTATCGAAGCGAAAATAACAGGACGAACCAAAGCCCTGATGGTGGTTCATATTTACGGCCACCCCGTGGATATGGACAGTATCCTGGGCATTGCCGCAAAATACAATCTCCGCATCGTGGAAGATTTCGCCGAAGCCATCGGCGCTGAATTCAAAGGCAAACGCTGCGGCAGTTTCGGCGATATTAGCTGCGCCAGTTTCTACGCCAATAAAACTATTACCACCGGCGAAGGGGGCATGTGTCTAACCGATTCCCCGGTTCTTTCCGAAAAAATGAAAGGCATCCGCAATCTTTGTTTCCAGCCCCAGCAGCGCTTCCTCCATGAAGAATTGGGTTATAATTTCCGCATGACCAATATCCAGGCCGCCATTGGCCTGGCCCAATTGGAACGAATCCACGAGCATGTAAAGAAAAAAATAGAAATCGCCCACACTTACAACCGTCTGTTGAATGAACTGGCGGATAATGAAATCCTGGCCTTACCAATGGAAAAACCATGGGCTAAAAATATTTATTGGATGTACGGCGTGGTATTAAATAAAAAACGGGGCGTTAAAGCAATAGAAATTCAAAAACGCCTGGACCAAAAGGGCATTCAAACACGATCTTTCTTTTTTCCCATGCACCTTCAGCCCGTGTTTCAATCCATGCCCTGGTATAAGAAAGAACGGTTGGAGGTTTCCGAAGACCTTTTTGATTACGGTTTTTACCTGCCTTCAGGATTGACGCTGACAAAAGAAAATATCGAAGAGGTGGCTGCTGCCTTAAAGGAGATACTGGATGGTATTTGAGAAAGATTATTCGAACCTGTATGACCGGTTTTACCGGGACAAAAATTACTCCCAGGAATGTGATTTAATCGAGGCGGTGTTTAAACGCTGTCAAACCAAACCCCGGACCATCCTGGACCTGGGCTGCGGCACAGGTTCTCATGCGACATTGTTAGCCAAAAGGGGATACGCGGTTACAGGCGTGGACCGTTCCCTGCACATGCTGGAAACGGCAAAAGAGAAAGCGCGGGCGGAAAACGCGGATATATCATTTATTCAACAGGACATCAGCCGGTTGACGCCGGAGCTGCTGAAAGGGCAAACCTTTGATGCGGTTATTTCAATGTTTGCGGTGATTGGTTATTTGACGGAGAACGACCAATTGGCACGAACGTTTCATAATATCCGGGAATTTTTGAAACCTGGGGGCGTATTTTTGTTCGATTGTTGGTATGGACCGGCGGTATTGAGTCAGCGGCCGGAATCTCGGGTTCATTCTTATGATATCGGCGATAGCCGCCGGGTGCTGCGGCTGGTGACGCCGGAATTGGATTCGCTGCGGCAGGTGGTGAATATTAATTACCGCGTGTTGGAAATAAAAGGAGACCGGGTGCTTAGTGACGTTTCGGAAACGCACCGGATGCGGTATTTATTCCCCATGGAAACAAAATATTTTCTTGAGACGGCGGGGTTTAGGGACATTGGGCTTGATCCGTTTGAGGATATGGGGCGGGAATTAACTCCTAATGATTGGAACATGCTGGTAACGGCTGTATAATAAAATATTTTTGGGGGTCCAGGGACCTTTTTATAAAAAGGTCCCTGGCCGTCGGAGACAAAATCGAATAGACACACCTATGATTATTATTGAAGCAGGAAAACCCAATCGAAGGCTATTAAAAGACCTGTGGAATTACCGGGAACTTTTTGTATTTTTATCCTGGCGGGATATCCTCGTACGTTACAAACAAACCGCCATCGGTATGCTGTGGGGCGTTATCCGGCCCCTACTAACTATGATGGTGTTCACGATAGTCTTCGGTAAAATCGCGAAACTCCCCTCCGAAGGCATCCCCTACCCTATCATGGTCTTTACCGCCATGCTGCCCTGGCAATTATTTGCCACTTCCTTCAGTGAAAGCAGCAACAGCCTCATCGGTAATGTTAATTTAATCGCGAAAATCTATTTCCCCCGGCTGATAATCCCGGTATCTTCCATTATCGTGAACGTAGTGGATTTTTTCATATCTTTCGCTCTTTTGGTAATACTTATGCTCTTCTATAAAGCTCTCCCGGACTGGCGAATCATCATCTTGCCCCTGCCGCTGCTCTTTGTGTTCCTCCTGTCCCTGGGCCTGGGCTTGTGGTTTTCCGCGTTAAACGTGAAGTACCGCGACTTCAAATATGTAATCCCTTTCGTTGTCCAGTTCGGGTTGTACGTGTCGCCGGTGGGATTCAGCAGCACCGTGGTCCCTGCCCAATGGCGCTTTTTGTATTCATTGAACCCCATGGTTGGCATTATCGACGGGTTCCGCTGGTGCTTGCTCAAAGGGCAAACCACCCTGTATGTCCCGGGCTTACTGATTTCCATAGCCCTGGTACTATTGATCCTGGTTTCAGGGTTCCTCTATTTCAGGAAAACAGAGATGACCTTTGCAGATGTTATTTGAAAAGAGCAGGGACGCTTTTTGAAAAAAGCGCCCCTGCACCCCGCAAAAACTTTTGTTTCTCGAAAAAAGCCCCCCTTCAACAACAATGACAACAATTATTAAAACCGAAACCCTCGGCAAAAAATACGTCCTGCGCCACCAACAAGCAGCCGGATACCAGACCCTCCGCGAATCCATCTACTCCAGCCTTAATAATTTTAAAGCAAAACTCCTGGGCAAAACTCCCACCTTCCAATCCAAAGAAGAATTCTGGGCGCTGAAAGACGTCTCCTTCGAAGTAGAACCCGGGGAAAAACTGGGCATCATCGGCAAAAACGGCGCCGGGAAATCCACCCTCCTGAAACTCCTCAGCCGTATCACCATCCCCACCGAAGGAAAAATATTCCTCAACGGCAGGATCGCCAGCCTCCTGGAAGTCGGCACCGGCTTCCACCCGGAACTGACCGGCCGCGAAAATATCTTCCTCAACGGCTCAGTCATGGGCATGAAACGCGCGGAAATTAAAAAGAAATTCGACGAAATCACGGCCTTTGCCGAAGTAGAAAAATTCCTGGATACACCGGTGAAACGTTTCTCCTCGGGTATGTACGTCCGTCTCGCTTTCTCAGTGGCCGCCCACCTGGAACCGGAAATCCTCCTGGTAGACGAAGTCCTGGCTGTGGGCGACGCGGAATTCCAGAAAAAATGCCTGGGCAAAATGGGCGATATCGCCAAGGAAGGTAGAACCGTCCTGTTCGTCAGCCATAACATGGCCGCCATCGAACAATTATGCACCCGCGCCATCCTCCTGAAAAACGGGAAAATCGAAAACATGTCCCATGATGTTCACGCCATTACCAGGGAATATTTATTCGAAAATAAAGAGAAACACCAACTGGTGACCTGGGAAAATAACGATAATATGTACGAAAACCCCTATTTCGATACCCGCTGTTTTTTCATCGGCAATGATTCCGGCGCACCCGTTCATCTACCGGTCAGAAACGATTCCAATATGTTTATTTA
>JAUPLE010000576.1 GCA_030837085.1 Acidobacteriota bacterium
TCATCGTCCATGCCGCCGCCGTGGTTCTCAGTGATAATAAAATGGGAAACAGATAATCCCAGGCCCGTTCCCTGGCCGACGCCCTTGGTGGTGAAAAAGGGTTCGAAAATCCGCCGGCGAATTTCTTCGGTCATGCCCGGACCGTTATCTTCTACCTCGATACGGATCATATATTTTTCTTTTATAGTTCTTAAGGTAATGCGGGGAGTCGGGGGCTTTGCCTGGAACAGTGCTTGCGCCGCATTCTTCAGCAAATTGAGAATCACCTGCTGGATTTCGATGGTTTCGCAAGGAACCAAGGGCAACCCCGGGGCATACTCCCTGATAATCTCAATCTGTCGGAAATCGAATTTTTTCTTCAGATCATATTCGTTTTCCGCCAGGGCAATGGTTTTATCCAGTAATTGTCCGATGTCCTGGAGGGAAAATACGGCTTCGCTTTTGCGGCAGAAGCTCAACATGTTTTCCACGATGGCAGCCGCCCTCTCGCCGGCCTCCTTTGCCGCGGACAATAATCCAGGGATATTTCGCTGCATAAGGTATGCATTCACTGCTTCAATAGAAACGCCGCATTCTTTGGCCGCTTCCCGGTTGATGAGAAAATTGGGAGAAATACGATCCCGGATTACCTGGATACCCTGGAGAATACCGGCCAGGGGATTATTTATTTCATGGGCCATGCCGGCGGCCAGGCTGCCCACGGTTATCATTTTCTCGTTCTGGATCAGCATCTCCTGGGCTTTGCGATGTTCAGTGATATCCAACCCAGACGATAATGTACTGAGGATTTTTCCACCTTCATCTCTTATTATGGCGTTATGCCAGGCGATCAACCTTTCTTCCCCATTTTTTGTCAGCACCGGGTTTTCAAAATATTCTGCCGGGGCCAATCCACCGCTTATCAATTTTGTAAAAACCCTTTTCACCTCCCGCCGAAAGCGTTCAGGGATAAAGTTATCAAACCATTTTTTCCCTATAATTTCACTGCTCTGAAACCCCAGGATCTCACAGCCCTTTTTATTGATAAGGGCCACGGCTTGATCGGTGTTGATTACCACCATCATTACCCCGGCAATATCCAGGTATTGTTGGGCCAATTCCTTTTCACGGCGAAGCTGCCGGTTGGCGGCGGTCAGTCCCCGGGTGTGTTTTTCTATGTCAATTTCCCGGTTCTTAAGGGTTTTCATATTTTACCTTCACTCCGAGAATATTATAAATGAAAATGAAATGGTTTTCAATAAACCTTATTTTTTTTGTAAAATTCTTACTACCTTCGGTGACCAGGAATCCTTTTGAAAAAGGGTTCCTGGACCTCCCAAAATTTTTATTTAGGGTGAGTGTTACATACTAAAATATAATTTCATAATCCTCCACCGGATGATACCCTTGCGCGATAACTTGATCGCCTTTGAACACTCCCCAACCCGGCACCCGCGGCGGCCGCTGCACCTGTTTGGTCATCTGGTAAAGCTGGAGCGCACTATTGGAGATTACAAAATATACGGTCCTATTTGGATTATAAGGGTTGGGATAAGCCGCCATCAAACCATCAGCCGCATCCGCATACACTTTTCCTTGCCATTGAAAGAAATTTTTCCCCATTACCAATCCCAATTTCTCCGCCAAAGACTTCATTATCCTGTTATCTTCCACACCCCCCAATACAAATAGATCAGACGTTTCCAGTTCGCTCGAACTGATTTCGCTGTCTTTCCTGAGAGGCGGCAATATCTCACTGAACCTGTCGGCCAAAACGGTTTGATACTGCAGCGCCATGGTATGATTGGCCTCTACCTGCCGGGCCGTACCATATACGATCAACGTATGATCAAAATCATCATAAAAATTGGAAAGCGTATAATAATTCTTCCGTGGGACCGGGATATCGTTTCCTACGTTGAAGAAAAGAGCAGAGGGTTTGCCCTGCATATGAAAAGTGAAGACCTGATCCGGTTGAGTTACCTCGATTTTCCGCCACTTCTTCTCCTTCCCGGTATCAATGGCAAGCGTAGTGATGAAATGATAGGCATTGCTCTCCGGCTGCTTTACCCGGAGGGATACATCCCAGCCGTCGTCAGCCTTTACCGTCTCTGCCGAAATGGTAGGCCGCGGCAACTCCGCCCGCTCCAACCACTGCAAAATAAACGGCTCGAGAGAATGCTCGCCTACTCTAACACTGTCAGCGACAGCGATGAAATCGCGGTAAGACATAGGTTTCTCTTTAAACCGATCGTGGACGGTGTTCATCAACTTTGCGAAAACCTGGTTTCCCAATTTCAGCCGCAGTTGGTGCAGTAAAAAAGTCCCCCGGATGCGGGGAATTTTATAATGGCTGTAACGGTCATAATACAATTGCGCCTGTAATGGAGCAATAGCCCCCTCGCAGGAAATGGAATAAAGCAACTGGCAGTCCAGTTCCGCTAATTGATCGGAGAGTTGGGTCGCGGCTTTATTGGCATCGCCGGGCAA
>JAUPLE010000062.1 GCA_030837085.1 Acidobacteriota bacterium
TATAAAATTCCTTTTCCCCGGCCGGTGCGATGCTTTCATACGCTTCGTGTGTTTTTGCCGATGCTTCCTTGATGTATTGCGCCAGGTAGGCAATGGTAGGATCTTTGAAAATTTCCTCCAGGGGTATTTTTACCTCGAAGTCCTGGTGAATTCGCGCCGCCAACAATGTGGCTTTCAAAGAGTGCCCGCCGAAATCGAAAAAATTGTCATTAATACCGATAGACTGATGATGCTCATCTCTGCGTTCGATATTTAACACTTCAGCCCATACCTTTGCCAGTTTTTTTTCCAGTTTATCCCGGGGGGCAACATACTCTGTTTCCTCGATCCCGCCACTCTGTTCCAGCATCGCCAGGCGTTCCAGCAACTTTTCCCTCTCCACGGCAGTCGGTAATTCTATCTCTGCGGCACTTTTAAGTGGAGATTTTATTATTTCCTCCAGGATAATGATGAACTGTTCGGACATACGGTTAAGCATTTCTTCAGTGAACAAATCCTTATTGAAAGTAATATTCAGTTCAATGTCATCGAATATTGTAATAATCAGGGTTACATCATATTGGGTCATCCCGGAAACAGCATAGGAATCCACGGTCAATTTGCCTTTCTCTTGCATTAGTTGTTTGTCTAAAGGATAATTCTCCAGCACCAGCACCGAACTAAAAAGAGTTTCCGTCTTTTGCCGGGAGGCGGCGATCTCCATGTATTCATTAATATCGGCCAGCGGGGTGTTTTCATATGTTTCCCGCTGCTGCGCCTCGGCATATTGCCGCACTAGCGAATCGCAAATGCGTTCCCCGGTCCGGGCCTGGACCCTCAGGGGCAGGGTATTAATAAACATACCCACCATATCCTCGATTCCTCTTATCTTAGCGCTGCGGCCCGACACGGTCGTATCGAAAATAACGTCGTCCACCTGGTGGTACTTTTGCAGTAAAAGCCCCCAGGCGCTGGTGAGCAGTGAAGATAAAGTAATTTTATGCTGCTTTACAAAGGATTCCAACCGCTGGTTAAGGCCGGCGGGAAATTGATACAGGAATTGGCCGGTATTGAGGATATCCCTTCGTTTTACTCTTTTGCCAATGGTTGACGGGCCGGGGGTTTCCCGGTCCCTGCCTGAGAGTAAATAATCCTTCCAAAATTTTTCCTGTTCTTCCTTGTCCTGCGGCTGAAGAATCCATTTCACAAAATCCTTGAACCCGGCTTTGGCTATTTTGTGGGGTTGCCTGTGTTCCAATAGGTCGTTATAAGCGCTGAAAAATTCTTTTAAAAGAATGCCGTTACTCCAACCGTCATACAGGATATGATGGTTGGTAATAATCATTTCCGCTTTATCCCGGGCAATTTGGCATAAAGTAACACGAAAAGGCGGTTGGTGCAGGTCGAATATTTTCTCCCTATCGGCGGTTTTGATTTCCGCCAGTAATTTTGCCTTTTCGTCGCCAGGCGCTGTGCTTAAGTCATGATATAGCGGGGTAATGTGATACTCTTTCAGGATCACCTGCACAGGATTTTTTACCTTTTCCCAACGGAAAATCGCCCGCAGCATTTCATTGTTTTGGATTACCGTATTCCAGGCCGCAGTGGTAGTTTGAAGATCGATTTCGCCGTTAAGCCGCAGCGCCAATTGTTCAATGTACCTGGAGCTGTCAGGGGCTTTTAAATAGTGAAAGAGCATCCCCTCCTGCATCGGGGTTAAAGCCAGGATGTCTTCGATGTTTTTATTTTTGCTTCCGCTTTTTTTGCCTGGATTTTCCACTTTATTCATCTATATTTCCTCGTTGTTTTAATTTGAAATAGGATTGCGAATCGACTAAATTCTTATACAATTCGCAGTTCTTTATACCTATGGGGATCAATGGCAAGATAATCCTGGAATTCCATTATAAAGTCATCCGATCGAGGGAATCCCAGTTTGTTTGATAGTTCCTCCACGGATATTGCCTGGTTTTTCTCCATTATAAATACCGCCCGGTGGATTTTTTCCCTGGTAATGAAACGTTTTAAGGTCAGGCTCTGCTGCATTGAAAATGTTTTCAATAAGTATGACGGTTTTACATTAAGTTTTTCAGCGATTTCTTCTTCTGTCAGGGCGGCCAGTTCTTCGATGCCTCGCGTTAGTATAAATTCCACTGCCCTGTCGGCCAACAAGTTTGTTTTCTTATTTTTTTTATATCCCATTTTATCACCTTTTTACGGAGTTCATTTCCAGGCAGCGGACAGGCTTCCGCCGCTTTATAAAACTCAAAAGTATCGAAATGGTTACGATTTTGTTCCGCATGATAAGGAAGACAATTTTGATAATTTATATTAAATACCATGATTATGAGAATTTGAAAATCACGAAAATTATGAACCAGTGATAGTTTAAACCCATTAAGGCTATACCCAACAAATTTAAACAATCTTTGTGTTCCTGTCATTTTATCTTCAGAGACGCTTAGTCGCGATTGAAGGCAATTCATTTTTTTTAGGAGTTTTGGGATTTCGAGATTGAATTTCTCTGTTTTTTGCAGTAACGGTACCGGGAGGGAGAGACGCCAAAGTGTTTTTTAAAGATGCGGATAAAATAATCATAGTCGGAAAATCCCATTATTTCAGCAAGGGCTTTTACGGTTAATCCCGGCTTATTACAGAGCGTTTGGGCCGACCTGGACATCCGCTCCCTGAAAATAAATTTTCCCAGGGAAAAATCTTTGTCTTTCCTGAATTTCCTGGAAAGGAAGGATTCGCTGACATCAAAAGTCCTGGCCATTCCAGACACCGATAACCTTCCTAGTTCTTCATCCTCGCATTGCAATACAAACTCCACTGCCTGGTCAGAGATGGATTCCTTTTTTATCATCTGACGTCTAATGACCCTGCCGGCATATCGTGTACTTTGAATAATGCTGTCCATTGCATAATTAATACCATGTTTCCATCAACTTGAAAATCCTGAAAATGATGAACATTGATACAAAAGGCTGAAGCGGTATTTTTATTTTTATTGAACCAGTTATTTACTTTCCTGGCAAGGATTCATGCGTCTTTTTTAACGGCTTGGAGAAGTTCATTTTTTTCAGGACACAGCAGTATTTTTTTAAATTGAATTATTTTGCCTGATATGATATAGTGTCTTTTCAATCTTAGGAAGTGCTCATGAAAGAAATTATAGCCGTTATTTTCGGGTTGGGCCTAATGGCCAATGCAGGGTTGTTTGTGGTCCAGGCGGTTAAGATTCTCAGGACCAAAAGCGCAAAGGGGGTTTCCACCCTAACCTTTGGAGGGTTTTCATTGTTGCAGGTAACCGGTATCTTACACGGTTATTTTCAAAAGGACATGTCACTCCTGGCAGGCATGGCCGCCAGTTTGTTGGCCTGTGGAACCGTAACGGTTTTATCGGTTATTTACCGGCATAAATGATCTGCTGTGAGTATTGAATCTCAATAGAGAGTAGACAATTTCCGGATATGTTCCTTGATGATTTCCCTCAAGGGCGCGGGTTCCAGGACCTCCACATCGGCGCCGAAGCTTAACACCTCCCGTACGATTTCCCGGTAATCCGTCACAAAGAAAGTCAGCAATATTCCGCCGGCAGGGGCTTCTTCAATGGTCTGAAAGGGAAACCATACTTGTTCACGGACGTAATCGGCTACCCGGTCATTGAATTTCAATATCACCTTTTTCCGGGCGCCCTCGAAAAATATTCCAAAAGACTCCGTGATATTTTTTTTTATGTCCAGGGTTTTCAGGTCTTCCTGGATTGGTATATCCAGTATTTCGATTTTTTTAATCCGGGAGAGGGCAAAGTCCCTGATGCCTTCTTTCATTTCGCAGTAAGCAATAACATGCCAGTTTCCCATGTAGAGAATCAAGTGCAGGGGATTAATCATTCTTTCGGATATTTCTTTGGAAAAAATAGAGTGGTAGGTGATTTTAAGTTTCCGGTTTAGTTTCAGGCCTTGCAGCACAGAGTCGAAAATGTCCTGCCCCACGCGATGGTAGTGAAGATTTTTGAGGGAAATTTTTTTTTCCAGTTCCGCGATATCCAGGTCGAAATAGTTGGAAAGATTATCGAAAAAGACCTGTAATTGGCGTTTCCGCTTTTCATCCGGTATTGTAACCGAAAGACGTTTGGCGATCAGCAGTGAAATAATTTCTTCTTCACTAATCATAGAGGCGGGGAATTCGAAACTGTCGTCCGAGTAATAATATCCCATTTCCGCGTTGGAGTATTCCACAGGCGCGTTGAAAAAGAGACGCATATTTTCTATTTCCCTGGCGGCCTGGCGTTTGGATATCTCAAATTTTTCCATCAGGTCTTTTAATTTGGGAAAGGTTTTTTTTTTCAGTTTTTGGTGAAACCAAAGATATCGTTCGTAGGATAATCGTTTTGCCATACTATAGTTTTACCAGAAATGGCGTTTATGTGCAAGGGGTTGCAATCGCAAGCGGTTTGATGAGCAAATTCCTACTTGTATTTTTCCTGTAAATGTGTTATTAAAGACTGACGGCGATATACGAGGAAAACCGGCAAATGAAAAAACCAATGTTTCACGACCTGATAGGAGGGCATAACAGGCCGAAACTACTGTTTATTTTAGCCGAACCGCGTTCCGGTTCCAGTTGGTTGCTGGAAACGCTTAACTCTCACCCGGACATCACTTTGGCTAGTGAATTGTATAACCATGTGCTATTCCCGGAAATCCAGTCGTTTCATCAAATCGAAAAAGAAAAACTGGGGATTTGCATCGATTACCTGGAAAACAAACTAGCGCAACTGGCGCGGGAGCATAAAAAATTTATTGGCTGTAAGATATTGATCAACCAATTACGTTTTATTTCTCCTGGTTTTCCCCACTACTTTATCGAGAATTACCGGCATGCCAATTTTATTTTCCTGCTGCGGGAGAATGCCGTGGCCGCTCAAATCTCGTTAGTTATTGCCCACACCCATCACATATGGCACTGCACAAAGAATGAAGATATAAAAAAGAAAAAAGTTCATATCCATTCCCCTGAGCTTTATAAAAATTTGGAACGATTTAGAGAGCTAAAGGATACGACCTGGAAACTGCTGGAAGATTACGATGTAAAACGTATTCGTCTGAGCTACGAAGAACTTTTTGCCGATAAGGATAAGGGAATAGAGAAAATCTGTACATTTTTAGGCATTCCCATTGGACGCATCGTGTACAGCACTGAAAAGAAAGGGAATCCATTCCGGCCCGAGGAGATCATTGAGAATTATGAAGAGGTAAAGGAGTATTTGAAAAAATATCCCCAATATTATGCGATGCTATAGGAGGTTAAAAAATGAAAGGAACACGTTATTATACATCTGTGGCCCTGGTGGTAACAGCGATTTTTCTTATCCTTACGGGCCGCGTTTTCGCCGCACCAACGCCGCTGCCGACACCACCGGAAGAAGACCCCATAAACCTGGAGATAGGGAAACTACTGGAAATTGATTCCAAAATCCTTGGGGAAGAACGCCCCATCCTGGTGTACACACCCGACGATTACGCCTCCTCCGGCGCGGCATACCCGGTTCTCTACTTATTGGACGGCGACTATCATTTCCACCATGTCACCGGGATAGTCGATTTCCTATCAAAACTGGGCCGTATCCCCCGGATGATCGTTGTGGGTATCCATAATATCGATCGCAACCGCGATTTCCTGCCTACCCGCGTGAACGATTTTCCCCCCATCGCCGGGGCGGATAAGTTCATGACGTTTATCCGGGAGGAACTGGTTCCCTTCATGGATAAAAATTATCGAACTGCCCCTTACCGTATCATCTGCGGGCATTCTTATGGCGGTTTGTTCGATATCTATTTCTTGGTGAACAGCCCGGGACTATTCCAGGCGCACATTATCATTAGTCCCAGCGTATATTGGGACAATTGCTTGCTGTTAAAAAAAACCAGGGAACTATTCAAACAAACCCCCGGGTTGAAAGGTTTTCTTTATATTACCGCCGCCGGGGGAGACAAAGAGGCGATCCGGTTTGCCACAAAGGATTTTGCCGGGCTATTGAAAAAAGAAGCGCCCAAAGGGTTCCAGTGGCATTACCGCTTTATGGAGAAAGAGGATCACAACTCCACCTTTCATCGGGTTTTCTACGATGCCCTGGAAACGTTGTACGCCGAGTGGCCGCTTTCGGTCGATCAATTATCGCGAATGTCGCTGCGTGACATCCGGGAGCATTACACGAAATTGACCCGGAAGTACGGGTATGAAATTCCCACAGCGATGCAAACCCTTGATCGCAAAGAGTACTTACTGCGCGAGAAGAAAAAATTTGAAGAGGCTATTGATGTATTGGAATTCAGGGTTGCCGCGTATCCCGGTTCCGCCGCCGCCCATTTTAAACTGGGACGTCTTTATGAAGCCGTGGGCAAGATGGACCTCGCCAAAAAGAATTTTGAGAAAGCCGTTGAATTAGGGGAACAGGTTAAAGACTCACGGCTGTCCATGTATAAGGAGGCCCTTGCGCTTCTATTAAAGAAAAGCGAATTTAATTTAGATTGATGAATGTCGATTCCTTGACCGCCTCCTTCCGTCCCTTCCGTTGCATGGGGCATGCGGGGCGAATGTGGGATTACAAGAGGTTTATTCTTGACAAATAATGCCCATCGTGGTATAAAACTTTATGATTTATAACGTAACTTTAAGAGTTACAATTGCTATTTATTCAAAAGTGCTAAAAAAAAATTCCCAAATAATTGTAAATCAAAAAAACAAAAGGAGGAAATATGCTTAAAAAGCTTACAACCAAAGGTCTTAACAAACAAACAAAGGAATTTGAAGAGAGGACAGCTAATCTTCCATGCTCGTATAGTTGCATGATGAATTGTAGGGCGGCTGGCGGTGGCCAAGTTTCGATTTATAACAGCGGAACAGAGATCTTTTCTCTACTGGATGTACTTAATTTTCCCAAAGCCTAACTGAAAACGAATGGTGCACCGGGAATATTTTTCCCCGGTGCACCATTATTTTATTACTATTAAAAGAGCAGATATTATGACCAATTGTCTTAGTTTGGTTGGCGATGATTATTGGTATATGTGCGATTACAACCAGGTGATCAATGCCTGCACAAAAGAAATGTTCCTGGAACACGGAGACAATCGCCGGCTCTCTATCCGGGATGTCAAAATCGATGAGGAAATCTTAAAGAAACGAATCAAAAATTTACCTCAAATTATTTTTGAAGTTTCGGAAAATTGCAACCTTCGCTGTAAATACTGTGTCTACAATGGCTATTATATCCATCAACGGAGTTTATCACCTAAACAGCTTTCCTTTGAAACCGCCCGAAAAGGAATAGACTATGTGTACTCCTTTATCAACGGTCGGAAAAAAAAAGAATTTAACCTGAGTTTTTATGGCGGTGAACCCTTATTGAATTTTAATACCATCAAAGAAATTGTCCACTATGGAAAGGAACGATTCGTCGATTGGAAACTCAATTTCAACATGACCACCAACTTAACCCTGCTGGATGAATCGATTCTCAATTTCCTGGCAGAGAATAACTTTTACGTGGTGGTAAGCCTGGATGGCGACAGTGACAATCATGATGCCAAACGGGTTCTACCTAATGGCAACGGCACCCATGCAGAAGTAATGAAACACCTGGAACATATCAAAAAAAAATATAACGATTATTTCCAGGAGTATATCACCTTTTCCGCTGTGTATTCCTTTGATCTCCCTTTGCAAAACATGCACCGTTTTTTTTCCACCCATGAACTCATAAAAAACAGGCCCATACGCTTTAGTACTGTAAATACCTCCAATACCACGTATTATGAACACAATCTCTTTAACAAGGATGCTTATCGAAGCGATGTCAAAGATATTTTTTCACAGGTATTGGTAAAAATCCGGGAAGAGAAAAAACAGAGCGGATATGAAATCTTTTTATATCAAAATTTAGTAAGTATAGGGGATAAGTTAAAAGTCCGGGCATATACTACCATGGGTGCTTCCTGTCTTTTTGACAGCCGCTTATACATCGATGCCAACGGCTGTTTTCACATATGTGAAAAAATAAACAACCGGTTTTCGTTCGGGGATGTGGACAGGGGATTCGATTGGCCCAAAATGACGGCTATGGCACAGGAATTCCAAAAGGCGATTAAAACTCATTGTTCCAACTGTGATATCCGGTTCCTGTGCACCCAGTGTTTTGTAACCTTTGCCGGCGACGGTGAATTCAAACCGGACCCGGTATTTTGCGAAGGGCAACAAAAAGCCATCGTTGCCAACCTGGAAAAGTACATTGAATGTAAACAAGAACGATTAATTTGACTGAAAGAAGCATGATTGAAAGAATACAACCGACACAGCAACTGGTAAAAAAATTCCACCAGTTTGTCCACGTGGAAAAAGGGCCGGTCAATGCCGCTATTATCGACTTACTGAGGGGAAATGTGTTCCAGGTGAAAAATGATATTATCGAGAAAATGGAAAAAGGCGCCGTCGACGAGATTTCTGATTTTATGGAAGCGGCAGCGGAGGCAGGTTTAATTATCGAGGTCAAGCCCAATACCTGGATCCCCGAAAATAAATTGGACCCGGACCCTACTGATCAGGAAATAGAAGAAGATATTAATTTGGAAGTGCATGTGGAAGAGGGCGTAGACCTGGAAGCTGTTGTGCAAAAATTGACTGGAGCTTCACTTCGTAAATTGGTTTATTACGGTCCACGGCTGCCTGATATCCAATTCAATCAAGAAAATATAAAATTAGTGCACGGGGAAAAAGATTTCCGGGAATGCATGAAACTCGCTTCCGTGGATGAAGATTTTAACCAGCTCACCCATTCTTCCTATCTCTTTAATCGACGTTTTAACAGTTGTTGGGGTAGGAAAGTTGCTGTAACCGCCGATGGCAAAATACGGCCCTGTATTTACAGCGAAATCTGTGCGGCAGACCTTAATACCGTTTCCCCGGATCGGTTGTTGGAAATAATGAACCAATACTGGGAACTCACCAAAGATAAGGTGGAGACCTGTAAAGATTGTGAACTGAGGCATATCTGTTTCGACTGCCGGGAGATAGCCCGAAGAGAGGGTGGTGGGGATTTACAGGCTCCCAATCGTCATTGTTGTTATGATCCCTATAATGGAACCTGGAAACATTGAGCCGTGCGTTTGCCTATTGCCCACTGGTCCCGCGGTGGAGTTGCAATTCTCAATCCGGCTGCTGCTGCGCAGGTTCAGCCGCGGCCATTACCGCCGGTTCCATTTGACTGGGTAAGAAATAAACCTTTGGGGAGCGAAGGTATGATATATGTTATTTTAACCGAGACAGCGAAGTTTTTTATTTATGGGAACGAATGCTCAAACTAGTGAACCCGGATAAGCATCCAGTTGAAGGTGGATTTCTTGTATGTCCCATTTTCTTCCTCCTATAGTTTTCGGTATTGACGGGTAAATATGGGGAAGGAAGACCGAAAGAAGGTATGTTTTTACGCATCTTAGAGAAGAGCAATGCGTATGTTGGTCGAATTATTCTCTTAAATGGGCTGGGGAATCTCATTGTGGGTTGTGTACATCATAATGTAGGTATGTGCGACCTCATTGCTGGTAGCTGCGGCCTCTATGTAAGTAGTATATATCTCAATATTGGTAGCTGAAATCACTATATAAGGCGTAAGTATCTCATTTTTTTAGCGATTCGATCTTTAAAAGAGATATCAGCATCTCTAAAAGCGTAAAGATATTCTCACAAATTGGAGGAGCGACTTAAAAAAAAGGGTAAAATCGGGCAAAAAAAGGCGGTGCAGCCCGGGAACATGAA
>JAUPLE010000577.1 GCA_030837085.1 Acidobacteriota bacterium
AGGAACTCCTCTGGGGCTTTTAGCCTTGACCCATGCCCGCTGAAATAGAAGAAAGCAACATCATCCGGGCCTGCTTTACATAGATGGCTGCGGAACTGTTTGATTATACCGGCGCGTGTCGCCCGGTTGTTTTTTAATGTCTCAATATGAAGGTCACAGTGATTAAAATGGTCCTCAAGGAAATCCCGGACATCGTTAACATCATTTATACAGCCTTTTAAAGACGGAACGCCTTCCGGGTATTCATCGATCCCGATCAAAAGTGCAAAAAGTTTTCTATTCATGATTTTTTTTCCTCCATAATTATCTCTCATAAGTTAAGTATTATAATTATAATATGTAACCCGCATCAATTCAACAATAGAGACTATTTTTAAGGTTTTTGGGACTGGTTTTAATGCGCCCAAATTATGGTTCCTTTATAATCACGGTAGATCATTTAAACTATAGGAGGAAAAAATGATTGAACAAGCGGATGTTTATGTTAAGAATACGTTTTTTACCGAACCTATCCGGGTTTCCCGGAAACTCCCGGACGGCAGCAGCGATTTAAATATCACTGTCGCCAAAGGAAATGAAGAGAAAATCTACCTGGGAGGATTGGATGTATCCCTGCTTATTAAAGCACCCAACGGGGCGGAAATAAGATATTGTCCCGTTAAGGTGAGGGCCGATGTAGATATGGGGGTTTCTCATTCAAGAACCGATGCCACCTGGTCAATGAAAATCTTACCCAATAGCCTGGAGCCTGAACTACCGATAACCGTCAATGTGACTGTCGGCGAGGATGGCCCATAATTGGAGAAATGCCAAAATGTCACACCCAGGAGAATCGCTGTTTGAATGGACTGTCGAAGAACTAGACAGGGAACTGCTGGCCCGGGGCGCCCGGGTCGCTGCCGAGAGCCGGTTTAAATTCAAGGATAAGGAAGGCACCCCTGAACGGGACGCCATTATGGCGCAAGTAAAAGAATTGTATGACACGGACGAAACGCCATCCCTAAATGAAGACCTTCGCTGCATCAGTACATGGGAACTGGCTAAGGTACTTATGTTTAAGACCGGGAAAATTGAGATCAACGGCGCCCGGGGAACCTGGGGCACGGATGAACGAAAGGATTTGTACGAAATTACGGATAACCGCATCAGGAAAAACGCCGAATGTACCGCCGCCATTTGCTTGAAAAATGGTTTAATTGCAAAGAGGAAAGGTTTTTCAACATTGAAAGTGAAGAATTACGGGAAAACCTTTAACCTTTGCGACATTGAACCTTTCCAACAGCAGCCTATTTTTGCCGGGCCTATGTGTACCGGTTTCCTGGTTAAAGAAGATCTGCTCGTTACTGCCGCTCATTTTGTCAATGAAAAAAACGTTAGCGATCTCCGTATTATCTTCGGTTTTCAGATGATGGATGGCGCTTCAGCGGTCATTCAAGTGCCCAATAAAAACATTTATCAAGGAGTAAAACTCATGGGAAGGGTTTACAAAAGGAAGGATTTTGGCGGTAGTGGTTCGGATTGGGCGCTGGTGAAACTGGACCGTGCGGTTAAAGGACAGTCGGTGGCCACATTATCGACAAAGGATATCTCCTGTGGTCAAGGGGTTTATGTTATTGGGCACCCGGTGGGATTGCCATTGAAGTATGCCCCGGGAGCGCGCATCATGGAAATCTCCGGGGCTTATTTTTCCGCGGACCTGGATGTGTACAGCGGCAACAGCGGTTCACCCGTATTCGACAGCGATTCCCATGAGTTAGTGGGCATGGTGGTGCGGGGTGATAATCGAGATTTCAGGTGGACGGGTAATGGCTGGCTGTCGGTGATATACCCCAACCAGGAAATACATTCTACGGGCGCCCAATGCACCAGGGCATCGGAATTCAGCAACTATTGCCGATGAATCGTATGTTTAGGACGATAGGAAATCAAAAAATGGTGAAAGATATTAATATTACCATCGAAAACAAACTGGTAATGGAAAAACGGGACATGAATGTTTACCACCACTTCTCCAGGAGCGCCCATATGATCAGTCACAACAGTTCAGTTACTCTTCCTTTGAAGCAGGCTTTCGAAGATGATTACGTGCATATTTCGGTGGTCAGCGGGCCCGGCCAACTGGAAAATAAAACGGTACTCAATCTCCCGTCTTGGATTGATTTTGAATTTTCAGCCGTGGGAAATGTAACCGTAATTCATTCAGGTGATCGAATCGTCATAAAAATCCCACCAGGTCCCCCGGTATGGCAACTGAAAATGACTCGCTCGTCTTCTACAGCAGCACAGGCAGAGGACTGGGTAACCATCGGCGATGACCGCCTGGAGTTCCGGTAAAAAAGGCATTATGCGTATAAGTTTATAATGGAGGGAAAACGTATAAGCGCGGAAGCGCGAAGGCGGGGAAAATAAGGGGGAAAAGATGGAAAGGGTCCAAAACCACTACCCCGGCATTTCGGTGTCCGGGGTGGTGGCTTTGGTTTTTTTGATTTCCTGTTTCCCTTAGAAGGATGCATTTCCCACCTTGATCTTACTACCGGGATATGTTAAATTAGCCATATGAAACGATCGATACCGGAAGAAATAACAACCTTCGGGGTGAAGTATGCCGATTGCCGCCACCTGCGCCTTTGTACTGGGAACATTACCCTTTAGTGTCTGCCCGATTTTGGAAATCAAAAGGGAGAATTGTTAATGGTCAATTGTTAACCGCGAGGGGGATGGTTAAGGAAAAAATATTTGAATTCCCACTAATCATCATACGTGGACGGTAGTTTTTTATTTCTGTGTCTTTCTGTGTGTTCTGTGGGCCTGTCTTTTCGTGGAAATTCGACTAATTCGTGGGCAGTGCATTTGTTTCATTAACCGGGAATCGGGCAGACCTCTAAACCTCTTAACTTCTTAACCTCTTAACTTCTGCTTTTCTGTCCGTGGCATCGATCGCCCACGGGGCGAATCCATTCTACTCAGGCAAAAAATCCTACTATTTCAATAGCCTGGAGGACATACGTCGAAAATTTCAAGGGAATTTAAAATTATCGTCGATATCCTGTTGACTTCTTCAAAAAATCGACATAAAATAACTGCATGTACATTGAAAGAACCATTAAACTGCCGAAAAGCAAAAGTTTCTTTTTATTCGGACCCCGGCAAACCGGGAAAAGTACCCTCCTCAAAAATCATTTCTCCTCTCAAGATACGATCTACTATGATTTGTTAAAATCAGAAGTCTACCGGAAACTCCTGGCCAGACCGGAGATATTTAGAAACGAAGTCTATGCGGCGTTAAAGTCAAAACCCCCGTTATACATCATAATCGATGAAGTGCAACGAATTCCCCAACATTTGAATGAAGTCCATTTTCAAATCGAATCGGGCGTCCCATGTTTCTTTATTCTCAGCGGTTCCAGTTCGAGGAAATTAAAAAGATACCAGGCCAATATGTTGGCGGGTAGAGCCTGGACTTTTCAACTTCATTCCTTTTCTTACCCTGAATTAAAAGATAATTTTGACCTTTTTTCCGTATTGAAATACGGCGCACTACCCGGCGTCTATTTGAATCCCGAAGAATTTGAGAAACGGGAAACACTTCACTCCTACGTAGACACTTATATCAAAGAAGAAATCGAAATCGAAGCAAATATAAGAAACCTCAGTGGCTTTTTAAGATTTTTGCCCATTGCCGCTCATCAAAACGGCGAATTGATCAATTATTCAAATATTGCCAGGGAAACCGAAACTTCCGGCCATATTGTTAAGGAATATTATAAAATATTGGAAGATACGTTACTGGGATTCTTTTTACTGCCTTATGCCAGGTCCATCCGGAAAAAGATGTCCCAACAGCCGAAGTTCTATTTTTTTGATCCCGGAATAGTAACCACCCTGACCAACACGTAAAGGGTCGATTTAGAGGAAAACAGTTATGAATTCGGAAGGGCTTTCGAGCATTTCATTATATTGGAAATAATGAAGTTAAACCATTACCATCGATTAGACCTGGTATTATCCTTTTACCGTACGGAGAGAGGCGCCGAAGTCGATTGTATAATAGAAACTCCTGCCGGAAAGACATTGGCCATTGAAATTAAATCAACTGTTAATCCTACTTCGATGATGTTGAAGGGGCTGTATTCATTTAAAGAAAAAATCCCTGGGACGCAATTAATATTGGCATGCAGGGTAGACCGGGCGCAGATTATGAAGGATGTTACGGTATTACCATGGCAGGAAACGCTCGACTTTATACTCCAAGAAGCTTAAAGAGAATTTTTCCTGCATGTCCCCTATTTTCCCCAGCACAACGATGATGACTGTCCGCACAATGAAATGTCCGTGAGTGTCCGTGTTCGTCCGTGGCTAAGTTTTTTTTAATTGGAGGCTTACATGTCGGAAAAAGAGAGTTGGCGATCGTATGATGATTTTTTAAAATATGGGACATTGGACCGGTATACCAAGTTATGGGCCAGGTATGAATTATTCCAGGCAGTAGTTGATATGCCCGGGGACATTGTCGAATGCGGGGTATTGAATGGCGGCGGCGTACTTTATTGGGCGCGGCTGCTCCAGGTTTTCAATCCCTTATCCCAGCGCAAGGTTATCGGTTTCGATACCTTTGAAGGCTATCCCGAGTCCATGAAAGGTGAGCAAGACAAGAAAACCAGCGATTCCTTTTTAAAGGCCGCCCAGTACACCGGCGCTTCGCCGGAACAAATCATGGAGACCGCCGCCGCCCTGGGATTGGACCGCTGGATCGAGTTGGTGAAAGGGGATGCCACGGTAGCCATTAAAAAGTACGTACAGGAGAATATCGGGTTCAGGGCAGCCCTTTTAAACCTGGATTTCGATATTTACGAGCCGACGTTGGCGGCATTGGAATGCCTGTACGACCGGGTCGTTCCCAACGGGATTATCGCTTTCGACGAATACGCGGTACACCAATGGGGCGAAGCCCTGGCAGTGGATGAATTCTTCAAAGGGAAAAATATCGTACTTAAAGCCTTCCCCTGGGGTTTCAGCCCAACAGCGTATATGGTAAAGCAATAAAAATGCCTCCGGCGGGTCAGGACCCTTTTGAAAAAGGGTCCCGACACCTCCGAAAACTTTTGATTATTAAGGAGTTAAAATGAAGACATTAATCTTAGCTGGCGGTTATGGGTCACGGTTAGGGAATATTACCGAAAATATCCCCAAACCCATGGTCAGCATCGGCGGAAAACCCATCCTATGGCATATAATGAAAATCTATTCCCATTTCGGGTACAATGATTTCGTTATCCTCCTGGGCTACCAGGGCGCGAAAATCAAAGAGTACTTTTTTAATTATCATGTCACGAATAATGATTTTACCATTAACCTGGCCGATAACAAAATCCAATACGCAAGCCGCAATAATATCGAAAATTGGCAGGTCACGTTGGTGGATACCGGGCTCGATACCCTCAAAGGCGGCCGCATCAAACGCGGCGAACCATACCTGGACGACGACGTCAATATGCTCACCTACGGCGACGGCGTCGCCGATATCAATATCGAGAAACTGGTCGCTTTCCACCGCTCCCACGGCAAAACCGTTACCCTCACCGGCGTCCGCCCTCCGTCCCGCTTCGGCGAGCTTCTAATAAAAGACGGCCAGGTACTCTCCTTCGAAGAGAAACCCCAGGTCTCCTCCGGCATGATTAACGGCGGTTTCATGGTCTTTAACCGCAACCTGCTCTCAATGCTGACGCCGGATAGAGATTGCGATTTTGAGTTCGGCGTCCTGGAAAACCTGGCCAAAAAAGGAGAAGTCATGGTCTATGAACACCACGGATTCTGGGAATGCGTGGACACCGAACGAGACCTGAACCATTTAAATAAACTCTGGAACGACAACAAAGCCAGTTGGAAATTATGGGAATAGGAGCAAAAATGACGTATGTAATCTTAGGCGCAAACGGTTTGATCGGCCAACAATTTATTAAACAATGCAAAGAAAAAAATATCTCTTATATAGGAACAAGGTACTCACGGGAAAAAGGGGATTTGAAAAAAGTGGATTTCCTTGATCCCGACCATATGCGGGAAGCATTAGAAGCACTTTGTTCTACGCCCACGGCGGTAATCAACTGCGTGAACCTGGCCGGCGGCGTCAATTTCTGCGAAGAGAATCCCGGACCCGCCAGGAAACTTCACGTGGAATCCGTCAAACAAATCGTGGACTGGTGTATTGATAAAAACGCCGAATTCGTTTATTTCTCATCCGATTACGTGTTCGACGGAAAGAATCCGCCTTATAAAGAAGACGACCCCACCGGTCCCCTCAACCTCTACGGCCAATTGAAACTGGAAAGCGAAATCTATATTAAAGAGCACATGGAGCGTTACCTTATTGCCCGCACCACCAATGTATTCGGTTGGGACCCGGACACGCCGACGCCCAATTTCCTCATGTACCTTTATCAAACCTTAAAAGA
>JAUPLE010000578.1 GCA_030837085.1 Acidobacteriota bacterium
GACGTCCATCATGGACAATAAACCTTCCCGGTTTAGTTTTTCAATCAGCTCATCCACATAGGGATGGTAATGTACGGAAAATTCATATTCGATTTCCCGTTTGGGTTTTCTTTGTAATACACGACGCCTAACTCCTTCAACTACAGAGGTTTCATTATTATGAAAGTTATACCCCATCTGGGTAGTGTTATTTGCCATTTTAGTACCCTCCTTTAATTATTTTATTTAACATTCCTGTTTTTGCGTTAATTTTACCGGCAGAACCAAAGGTTGCCTTATCGAAAACAAACTCCCCCAAACTTGCTAAAGTATTTTTATAGTTGGGGTTACCTACCTCTTCCCAGGGGTTAATTATCGGGCCTCTAGGGTCGGGGATTATCTCCTGTTCCTTCGTGGGAGGTATTTCTATTTCATAGTCCTCCTTTATGATAAGCGAACCCAAAACGTAATAGCTCTCATAACCCCAAACCGGCTCGGTGTACTTTTCATCCGGTTTTACAAAGAACGTACTATGTTCATCGTTATAGAAGAATGGAGCTTCCCATTGGTTTTCTATAGAATGCCCAATCGGTAAAAGATTAAATGGACCGATTGAGTCTTCGGATCTTGTCAGAACCGATTCGGTTATCCATGGATTTTCGGCCAGGGTGGGTTGACGAATCGCTAATTTCAAATTGTTCGACGTGATAACTTCACGACCGGAATTCAGATCACAAGTGCCCCAATATGATGAAATGACTAAACCGATATTAAAGATGGCGAGATTATTTATTTCATTGTCTACATGATCATTAGCCACAATTGGCGGAGCGTTCTTGCTGGTGTAGGTTATTTCATAAAATTTTCCATTATAATACAAACCAAAAATAAGTCTCTCTGAAGCTTTGTCATTTATTTTCTTTTTTCTCGCATATAGTAAAATATCCTTCGCGTTAAATGACGGAACTTCGTTGATCTTAACCGGATTTTTTAGATCGGAAGATTTGGGAGACGTCCATTTTCCCTTATAATATTCCGCCCAACACATATTAATTTCCACATTCTTTTTGGCGTTGTTTTTCCATTTAGTTTCACTCATCCCCTGAAATGTTACACCTTCCGGCTCCGCTGTATTTGTTTTTTCCGCTTCCGCCGGTTTTTCAACAATATTCAACCAGAAGACAAACAACCTGCTCTTCCAGATAACAGGGAAAATATAATCTCCTTCAATCGTCACCGATATTTTCTCCCATGGTGTCCAGTAACCGTATTCGTATCTGCGGTAATAATATTGACGGGTATTTCCGTTGGTCCGGCCAAAGACATGCAGGATATCATCGTACTGGTTACTTGGTCCATTCTCCTCCAGGTACATACCAGCAATTTCGAGCCTGGCAACATCATCAAGTTTTTTCAAATAATTCAGAAAAGCCTTTTCCGCGAGATCATCCGTAATATCCGCTTGCAGCAGTTCGCCTTCCAGTTCGGTAAAAAACTGGGATTTGTTGTCACGCAATTCCGGCTCAAGCCAATTTTCAGGATAGAGAAATACCTTCCGGTTGGCTTCCCAGACACGATACCGTTTCATCCATTCCCATTGCTGCGCACGAATGGAGGAAGGCGCAACGTCCGGTTCCAGGTTCATTAAACACCTCTGGATGAACAATTGAATCGTAGAAAGGGCCAGCCTGATACGGGAGGTTTTCATACAAGCATCCATCTGTACGTCAACTAAAAAATATTCATATAGTTTATCGGCAGTGTCGATCTCCGGTGAAGGCGGATGATGATATAATATATAAGTGACTAACGCGTCACGGCTTTTATTGCGGAGAGTATCGCTGACGCTTTGCATTGTATTCAACCAGGCTACGTCATCGCATCTTTCCCTGATTTTCTCTTTAATACTTTTAATCAATGAACCTGTAGGGCTGTCAGTCGCCCAGCTAATAACATCCGAGGCAGGATAATCGACCAGGATAACAAAGTCCATGGCGCGTTTCACTTTTTTAAGAATACTTAAACTGGATAAATCACTCTGCATATACGTCATACGCGTAAGGACTGAATCCAGGTCGGCGCCCTTCCAATTATTTATCCCCAGCAGTAAGCTGTTTCCCTGTGATGTCGCTATATCCGGTTTCTTAAGTATCTGCACCCAGGTGTTTTCTTCGGGTTCGTTTTCATTTTTCAGCAGAGTAAAATAACCCAATAAATATAATTTATTCCACAGGCCGTGCAAATTAGCATCGCTAATAGTTCCGTCGGTATCCAGGTTATTCAAGATATCTTTTGTTTCCACATTATCACATGCAAAATAGGACAACTCCCTTGCGGTTAATTTAAGCAAACCCTGGAGCTGCGCTGATTTTTGTAAACGAATCAAAGAGGTTCTGGCATTGACTACGTTTTCTTTAAGGTATATTTTTGTAAGCGGTATGGATGTTTTGGCCATACCTTTGGTTCGCCAAAACAGTTCCGCGGTGGAGTTAACCGGTAGACCGGAAATTACCAACTGTACCGCACAAAGATTACCGACTTGTATTAAAAGCGGTGAACTGCTTTTAATTTCGTTGGAAGCATCGATTGTTTCAGCATCGATTACTTTCTGACCATCAACCGTGAGGGTCACTTTAGTATTTTCAGGGGCGCCGATATAGACCAGGTAATTATCGGAAGCAGGGGCATCGATATAAAAATCATAGGTTTTATTTGAATCGAAAACAATATTTTCTTCAAGCTGTAAAAAATCAACCAGTATTCCTTTGGAGTTATCGCTTACTGAATGCAATACCTCGGCCTTGTTCATTAACGCTGCCGTAATTTCCGGGCTGCATTTTAAAATATCCGTCAGTGCCTGACGCAAGGCATTCACTTTCAGTTTTTCCTTTAATCCGGGAAGGATACCATCCAGTAAAGCTTTAACCTGTTCTGACGGCTCCGTAAATATGATTACAGAATCGTATACCGTTTTCAATTCAGGGTATGAAACGGCAAAATCCGCCAAAACGGAGTCGCCTTCGTCATATAGAGTTTGTAACGCAGTTTGTAGATCTATTATAAACGCATCCAGCTCAGCCTGTGAGTCAATAATGGTTACATCAGCAAATGTTAATGCATTGGCCTGGCCTATCAAAGCGTCTTTCGCATCTTCCGATAATATCCCTTTATACGTAAGTAGTTTTCTGAAAGGCTCATAATTCAATCCTGCATCGGCATCGGTAAGTTTTTGGGGAAGAGTTTCTTCTTGCATCGTTAGAAGCACTTCAAAGATTTTTCCATTGGTAAGTAATTCAAAAAAGGTATCCACTACCGTATTGTCATACACCAGGGCCATCTTTGTTTTCGCAAATGAAAAATCGGCGTTGTCCGGGGCGACGCTGAGTTCCGCTGTAATTGCATTTATGGAATCCCGAATGCTTCTTATGTTCTTAAGCAGAACCGTTTCTTCGGGTGTGAGCTTACCGCTTTCATCTTTATGCCTGAGTAGGTAATTAAGATCGATGATCTTCAGGGAAACGGATTTAAGGTTTTCAATTATCTCCAGGTATTGCAATAATGAGGGCTGATCGTTTTCAAAATCATCTGCCAGTGGATCGATACCCGTGATTGTAGACAGATCAAGGATGTCCTCTATCCGCATATTTATCAATTTTGCAAATTGTTCCCGTCTTATGGTTACATTCTTTGAGGAATCCCATACCGCCAGCCATTTGGGTAGTTTCTTTTCTGAAATTGAGCGCTGCGCCGCCAGTCGTTTTAGATTAGCAATTCGAGAAAGTAAGGTTTTAAAAGTATCGTCAATATTATCTTCCGTAATATCTTTCGACGGCACAGGAGAAAGCGCGGTTATTATTTTATCCGCAGTATCCAGACTCCATCCTTCTTTTTTCCAGGTACGGATGAAGCGGTGCAATTTATGATATGAAAGTGCCGTGAGCTTGTTTTTCGTCATATCCGGAAGCGCGTAACGCAATTGCACATCTGCAAAACTGCATTCTCCAGATGCCGGGTTCATATCCGTCAGGGTAATCAATCCCATGATCAGCGTCTGATTATTTTTTAGCCATTGAAGAACATCTCCGTCATAATCAGTAAGATTCAGACCGGCGGGTAAAAGCGCATTAAAGTCCTCATCCGTTAATGAGTCGTCATATAAAGATTGTATAGAAATTAAACTCACTTCAAGCCTTGCCAGGGCTGGAACCAGTTTAATACCCGGGTTGATGAATTGGGTTTTTAATAATTCGGCCAGTTCCATGTAAGTTATATCCACCTTTTTTGCGAATATTTTGCCATTTGCAATAGCGTTGTTTAAACCATCAATATCTATCCCTGCGGATTTTCCAAAATATTCGGGCAATTTATGAAACGCTTTGTCGGTAAGAATTCGGTATTCTTCTTTATTAAGTCCAAGGCGTTCTTTATGAGCGGAAAGCTTATTACTAAATATATCCAGCGCCTCTTCAAGGGAAGTATCCCAAACCTGGAATAATAATCTGAGTGATTCCAGCGGTTGGTCAAAAGGCAGGTTGTAGGGATATACTTTTTTTTGGGTTTCATCATAAGCCCCATCTTCGACATATTGGGGATCCGCCAGCAGATCTTCCGATTTGATCTCTTCTCCGATGTTGTGACCTTTAAATGTATTAAGATTTCCATTCACAATATAATGTTCCAGGATTTCATTTACCAGGTCAAGATAGGGTAATATCGTATTGGTATTTTCGCAGGTTAATTGGATATGCTGGATATCCGGCCGGCGTTCAAGCAGCACATCGATAGGATTCCGTTCAATGTAGAGAATGTCTTTCAGATCGATGAACTGCAGTAGTTCAACCAGATACGCGGCAGGACTTAATACCGATTTGCAATGATCGCAGGCGCAGTAGTCCATATCTCCGAAAAGTTCTTCCAGCGTAGGAGAAGCAGCAATTTCAGGTTGAATTTTTTCTAAGCTCCCTGTAATAGCATAAACATTCGGCGCCATACGGTTGCTTAAATAAGCTGTCGCCAGATTCAACGTCGCACTGTAGATTTCATGCGCTTTGTTATAGACCAGGTCGGCTTCTCGAAGGGTGGGAAATTCACCCTCGTAATTTTGTTTAAATTCTTCCCTGGTATATTTCATGATCCGGTACGCCGAGGTAAGTGACAATTTGGAGAGAGTTGACATGGCTTCGTTGGATGGACTCAATTGGTATATCCTTTCTACAAGTTTTGCCGCGGCCCTGGTCTCAGGCTCCAGTTTTTCAAATCCTCTCCATGTTTTTACAGGATGGATTCCAATGGTATATTTGGAATGATTGTCACTCAAAAAGGAATAGAGGTGTTCCTTTTGCGCCTTTTCTCCAAGGTTTAGCTCACTCTTGTTTATCATTTCCGCCGTAACAAGTGTTGGGTAGCTCAGGATTAGTTGGTTGGCCAGGCTGCCGGCGTAATCATCGGGGGTTACATCTTTTGGAACATCAGTTCCAATCAAGCCTTTCCACTCGGACGATTTATATAACCCGGCGCGTACCAGGTCCGAGGGATCGGAAATCGTATGAGTTTCATGCAGGCGTTTCATTAGAGGGGCATTTTGCAGGGTCAGGTACCCTAATTTTCCATCCAATTGAAGTTTCGATATGGTTGTATCATCAAAACCTTTTGTTCTGAGTGATGACCAAAACCCGGCGGTATCGTTTCCGAATTCCTGGTAACTTTCCATAAATGTTTTCTTTTGCGCAGAAGTCATCTGCCGCATATCAAGCATGGAGTTCAAATCGGAAACTACTGTTGAAGGAGGGGTCTTCAGTAGGATATCAGCGTTCAGGGCTTTTAGTATTTCCAGGGTTTCGTTAATATCGTTGCTGACCGGGATAATTTTCTCAGCCATGGCTTTTTTAATAACTTTTTCAACATATTGAGGTGACAGCTTGCTTAATGATTCCGGGTTACCGGCAGCGCCCGAACGGAACAAGGCATAATAGTGGGTGGGATTAATTTTAGTCTGTGAACTCATTCGATCCGCCTGGGCAACCATGGCGACCATGCGTGCGTCCCATCCGCTTTTATTTGCTAAAAAAGTAATGTCTTCCTTTTCCTCATCTTCCTTGAGATCTGTTATTTTTTTAATTCCCATATGGGGTTTTATATCCGCGAGCAAACGTTCATATTCCGCCGCACGCGTCACATTGACCGAGTCGACAACAACATCGATTGTTTCAATGGGGTCCGCATTATATTTTACCGTTGATCTGCCGATCTCTTTCAGGTTATTACGGGGGTCCACCACCCTGATTTCGATGTTCGGTTTAGCTTTACCCTGTAAGATTTTTTTATTGTAAAAAATAGTGTACAGGCCTTCTTGGTCAGA
>JAUPLE010000579.1 GCA_030837085.1 Acidobacteriota bacterium
ACGCGGTTCAGCAGGATGATAGGGAAAAAATCAAGACCTTTCTCTCCCCGTTATACAGTATTCTTGCTCCTTCAGCCGGGAAAGTCATGATGCGGGATTTAAACCTGGGCGAGCACGTGGAGTCCAATAAAACGATTTACGAAATCTCGGATACGCGTAAATTGTGGGTATTGCTGGACGCCATGGAAAAGGACTTGCAATACATCGATAAACAGGAACCCGTGGCTATTGTCGCTGATAGTTACCCGCAAGAATCATTCCCCGGTTTTGTTCTGACGCTGGCTGAAAAAATAGACACTGAAGTGCGTACCGTGAAAGT
Source organism: Acidobacteriota bacterium (assembly GCA_030837085.1). GTDB lineage: Bacteria > Acidobacteriota > Aminicenantia > UBA2199 > UBA2199 > JAKAGC01. Next base: position 320 of record JAUPLE010000579.1, read on the forward strand.
ACGGGCAGAAGTAGACAACAGCAGCGGTCGTCTTAAACCCGGTATGTATGTCAAAGGGTTTATCGAAACGAAAATGAGAGAGACGCACCTGGCCGTGCCCGCGGCGGCATTGGTTAAACTAACCGGCGTGGAAGGCGTATTCATCGCCGACGGCGAGACGTTTTTCTTCAAACCCCTGGAAGTGCTGAAAATCGACGCCAACGGTTATGTTTTTGCAAAAAACCTGGACCCCAACGATAAAGTCGTGGTAGGAGGCGAAGGAGCGTTTTATCTCAAAGCCGAATTCGGCATGCAGGGCGTTGAAGATGAACATGGACATGAAGAAGGACATGAGGAAGGAGAATAACCATGCTGGAACGAATTATCTCCGCAACATTGAGCCGCCGCGCTTTAATCGTGGTGTTATTGGTTGTTCTCGTGGGAACCGGCGTCTACTCGTTCTGGAATCTTCATATGGACGCTTTCCCGGATGTAACCAATATCCAGGTAGAGATCGTTTCCCGCGCGCCGGGCCTCTCGCCCCTGGAAATCGAAAAATTTGTCACCTACCCCATTGAAATGACCATGCGCGGTCTCCCCGGCCTGGTTCAGATGCGTTCCGTAGTCAAGTTCGGTATTTCGGTGGTAACCCTGGTGTTCGAAGACAACGTGGATATCTATTTCGCCCGGCAGCAGGTTTTCCAGGAATTAACGGAAGCGGAAAAAGGGCTGCCCCCGGGCGTTGAAACAGAAATGGGACCGGTGGCCACGGCCATGGGTGAGCTTTATCATTACACGCTGGAGGGCAACCGGCCGGCCGATAAAGAAGGCGAAAAACAATACCTGGCCGACCTGCGTACGCTCCAGGATTGGGTCGTGGCCCCGATGTTGAAGAACATCCCCGGCGTTACAGAAATAAACGCTTTCGGCGGTTATATCAAACAGTTCCAGGTGATTGTAGACCCGGTAAAATTATTAAAATATGGCGTCTCCATCCTGGATGTCTTTGACACCCTGCAAAAAAATAATGAAAACGTCGGCGGCAGCGTCATTGAACGGGATTTCGAGCAATCGATTATCCGCGGTATCGGTCTCATTGGTTCCGCCGAAGATATCGGCAATATCGTATTAAAAGCGGAACAAGGAACCCCGGTTTTAGTGAAAGATGTGGCTGCCATCAGCATCGGTCAAAACCTTCGCCAGGGCGCGGCCTTGAAAAACGGCAAAGAAGCGGTCGGCGGCGTGGTCATGATGCTCCGCGGCGAAAACACCCTGGAGGTGATTCACAATATCAAGGATAAAGTCCGGGAAATCAACGAAAGCAATATGATGCCCGTCGGGATTAAAATCGTTCCCTATTACCAGCGTTCCGAAATCATCAAAGACAGTATCGGGACTGTTACCACCGCCCTGATCGAAGGCGCGCTGTTGGTTTTGTTCATCCTGTTTCTCTATTTAAGACAGCTTCGCGGCGCCTTTATCGTTATTTTAGCGCTGCCTCTTTCCTTATTGCTGACCTTTACGGTAATGAAAAACGTTGGTCTCGATGCCAACCTCATGTCATTGGGCGGATTGGCCATTTCCATCGGTATGATTATCGACGCCACCATTATCCAGGTAGAAAACGTCCAGCGGCGTTTAAGTGAGAAAAAAGACGACGAACATAAACTGGCCGCCGTGCTGAAAGCGGTTCTCGAAGTGCGGAAACCCAGTATTTTCGGCGAGTTGATCATTGCCCTGACCTTTATCCCCATCATTTCTCTGCAAGGGATGGAAGGCAAAATGTTCACGCCCCTGGCTTTTACTGTCGCCATAGCGCTGCTTTCCTCTTTGTTGCTTTCCATTTTCGTTATCCCCGTGTTATGTTCCTTTTTCCTTAAAGCCGGACCTGAAAAAGAAAGTTTTCTTCTCCACGCCGCTAAGAAAATCTATTTGCCCGCGTTGACCTGGTCCATGAAAAACAAATGGTGGGTTATTGGCGGGGCTTCATTTCTATTAATAATTACGCTTCTATTGATACCCCGGTTGGGAACCGAGTTCATCCCCATCATGGATGAGGGGGCGTTTGACATGGATGTCCAGATGTTGCCGGGGATCACCCTTGACCGGGCGCTGGAAACCAATAAACAAATTCATCAAATATTGTTAAGCTCTCCCGAAATGGATACGGTTGTCAGCCGCACCGGCCAGAGCGGCATTGCCCTGGAAGGAAAGGGCGTGGACATGACCGGCTATACCGGTTCCTTTAAGCCCAGTGACCAATGGTCCGGGAACAGGTCCTCAGGGGATATCGTCAACAGTTTGCGGGAAAAGCTGGATGAAATCCCGGGGCTTGCTTACGGTTTCAGTCAACCCATCCAGTGTCGTATCGATGAGTTGGTGGCCGGGACGCGGGCGCAGTTGATTATAAAAATCTTCGGCGAGGATATGGAAATCATGAAACGTAAATCCGCGGAAATGGCTGAGATTCTTGCCGGTATCCGGGGCGTTACTGATTTAATCGTTGAGCGAACTACGGGGCAGTCGTATATCGATATCCAGGTGGACCGTGGCCGCATTGCCCGTTACGGGTTGAGTATCAATGACGTGCTCAGCGTCATCGAGATTGCCGTGGGTGGGAAAGTTGCTACCCAGATATATGAAGGCAGCCGGTTTTTCGATGGCGTTGTGCGGTTTCCCGAAGAAGCGCGGAACAGCATCGCCAAGCTTGGCAATATCATCATCAGGGGTAACCGGGGCGAGATGCTGCCGCTCAATCAACTGGCCGTCATCGAGAACGTCGAAGGCCCGGTGCAAATCAGTCGCGAGAATGGCCAGAGACGCATCGGGATCGAGATGAATATAAAAGACCGCGATATTGGCAGTTTCGTTGCTGAGGCGAAGAAGAAAATCACAGACCATGTGCGTTTGCCGGGGGGATATTACCTTTCCTGGGGTGGTCAATTCGAAAACCAGCAGCGGGCCATGAAACGTTTGTTGATTATAGCTCCGGTGGTGGTGGGGTTAATTCTGCTGCTGCTTTTTCTAACCTTTGGAGCGCTTCGCTTAGGGTTCCTGGTGTTGTTTAATTTACCGTTTGCGTTGATAGGCGGGGTATTTGCCCTTTACCTTTCCGGGCTTTATTTATCTGTTCCGGCGTCGGTGGGGTTTATCGTGCTGTTTGGGGTAGCTGTTCTCAATGGACTCGTATTGGTTTCTTATATCGCGCAGTTGCGCCAGGGAGGCATGAATCTCCATGATTCCATTGTTAATGCGTGCCGGGTCAGGCTCAGGCCAGTGTTAATGACCGCGTCGATTGCCATTTTCAGTTTAATCCCCATGATCTTTGCTACGGGGCCGGGCTCGGAGATACAGAAACCATTGGCTGTCGTTGTCGTAGGAGGGCTGATTACCTCGACGATATTGACGCTATTGTTATTGCCGACGTTATATGGTTGGTTGGAAGGGAAAAAAACCAGGGGGCTCTTTTGAAAAATCTTTTAATAGGCACCCCGCGCCGCGGGGCCCTGGACCCCCCCAAAATTTTTGTTTATTCAGAAGTTTTTGGACCCACCTTTTTTCAAAATGGGGCGGCGCCCCAACCCTCTTTGCACGGCCCCAGTTTTTCCTTCATTGAAGGCAGTGTCTCAAATCTTTGTTTTTTTTGCAC
>JAUPLE010000580.1 GCA_030837085.1 Acidobacteriota bacterium
GAAGTGTCGCAGGTTAGAGTATTGTAAGTGGCGTTACTTTTATCGATCATTTCTTCTTTTAAATTCATGATGATATTATATTCCCCTTTACTGAATTTTTCAACTCACCGTCAAAAGTCCGTCCGTTATGTTTTTTTCTTAGCAATCCTTCGCGTTCAACTCCACCTTTAATGGATAAAATTTGACTGCCCCCTTCTTCCCCACTTCGCGGCTTATATATATAGACAGCGAATTCAAGCGTCTAAAATATTACTGAAACGCCGAACCAGAACTCATCATTTAGATTAATGGCATCAAGAAAAACAAAGGTATAATTGATAAATGGACACAGTGTGATTTTCCCTGCTTTGAAAGGCGCTGTCGCCCCAATGGTAAGAGCGCTAAAACCTTTTTTTGCTCCCTCCGGTATACACCAACCGGCATTATAACCTAATTTGGCCGAGAGATCGAGGTTTATTTTTTTATCCAACGCCACGGTATGGACGCCGGATAACTGTAAATATAGCCCGTCACCCTGGTTAATATCATAATAGGCGACAAGAGTCGGAGAAAACAATACCTTGGGCAACCCCGCTTTAACGAAAAACTCCTGGGTGGTCATATCTTTAAACCTGTGAGCTTTGGAAAACCAATAGCCATAGTTTGTAAATCCCACCTCCAGTAAATATTTCTCCGGGGTGTTAAATGCGTAGGTCAATGTCAAATCGATTTCATCGAGGTATTTGCACCTATCCCGCTCGGAAAGGGCAAAACTACTCCAGGCATTCAGGGAAAATCCCGAATCACCGAAAGTATAGGTAATAGAAGGTTGTATTGCCGGGTTATTGTTGGAAAGTATATCGATTCCCCTGAAGATAAAACGGGAGGTAAAATCAACCTGGTAGCTGAAACCGCCTCCACCACCGTGAAGGTTCACAGCCAAAAAAACGAATACGAATAGTACTAACGAAATTCTTTTCATTTTATCACCTCTTCAACATCTCTTGTATTTTCTTTATGGTCAAAGGCGCGGAGCCTTCATAGTGATTGTTGACATTGACATATACCTTTACCTTGCGCTCTTCCAACGCCCGGATGATAGCCACGATGTCCGGCAGTTCCTTGTCCCTGGGGTCGATGATGGTATCCCATTTGTTCCCGGCTCGATCCTCTATTCCATGCCGGTCGCTGCCCATTAAACGTATCACGGCAAGGTCGCGGATATAATCGGAATATTTTTTATATACCTCGCTGATGGCCGGCATGTAATACCCCTGCACAAACACATGAAAAAGGTTATGCGTGTTTAAAAAATCAAAATACCGCTCATTTAAATAATTGGGGTTCCGTGTCTCCACGGCATAATTGTAATTCCTGGGACAGGCGGAAATGAATCCCGAGAACCTTTTTAAAAATTCTACCTGCGAGGGCATTTTTATGCGGTTCAAATACTCGAACTGGAACATTAATACGCCGATATGCTCCGCCAATGGCTCGATACGCTTTAAAAACTCATTGAACAAGGTCACGGAGAAAAAATGGGGATTGGCATCAATGGGGGCGGTTTTGGATTTGCCATGGGTGTAAAAATGGCTTTGGGTAATACTGTTGGGAACTTTAACGGTAAATTGAAAACCGTTAGGAACGGAATGCAAATACTCTTCCACGGTTTTGCTGTCCGGTAATTTGACTTTATCTGCGCCAAACAACGACCAGAACCATTGGTCCACTTCTACGGTATCGAAATGCCGGGCATACTCGGCCAGGTGATTGAGCGAGTCGCCGCCAGGCGGGTAAACAAGCCCCTGCCAGGAATCATATTTCCAACTGCATGTTCCCATATGGATAGCCATGTTTTACCTCCAAACCAGGGGCCGTGAAAGTAGGGTTGGGGCGCCGCCCCATTTTGAAAAATCCCTAAGAGGCTCCCCGCGCCGCGGGGCCAGGACACTGTAAAACTTTTGTTTATTTTCTCTCATTGTTTATCTAATTCAGACCGGACCGCCAGGCCGATTTTTTCCAGGGTATAAGGTTTTTTAACATAGACGCCGGCCCCCAGGCGCTGGGCTTCCTTGACTCGCTCGGTTTCCGAATACCCACTGGTAATAATGGCACTTTGACCCGGATGGCGTTTAATAATTTCCCGGTAAGTATCCAGCCCATCCATACCCGGGTCCATGATCATATCCATGATTACCAGGTCCACGGGATGGTTTTCCAGGTATTCCAACGCCTCTTCACCGCTGGAGACGGTTTCCACTATATAATTAAGCGATGTTAACAGCAGCGATGAGATATTCCGCTGTTCCTCCACATCATCCACCACCAGGATTTGTTCATTATGACCTATATACTTCTTAACCGGTACAGTCATTTTTTCCCTGGCGGCATGTTCAAGACTCACAGGGAAAAACAATTCAAACATCGTGCCTTTTCCTTCCACACTGGTTATATTAATATTCCCTTTATGATCTTTCACGGCGCCCCAGACCACGGCCATGCCCAGGCCGGTGCCGCTGCGTCCCATTACTTTTTTTGTGTAGAAAGGTTCAAATATTTTTTTTAAATTTTCAGGCTTAATACCGACGCCGGTATCTGTTACTGTTAATACCACGTAGTCGCCCTCCGGGACACTAAGCTCATAGCCCTGGATAGGTTTGTCCAGGTAGCGGTTGGCTGTAGTAATCGTAACCGATCCCTGGTGCAGGGTGGCTTCCGCGGCATTGGATATCAAGTTCATCAATGTTTTGGAAAGATGAATGGGCGAGCCTTTGATATTCAATAAATTTTTCTCAAGCTGGATATTGAATTGTACCTGGGGCTTATACGTTTGAAGCTTTTCATGTTCCGGCGATTCCAGGTAATTGGTAATAATATCGTTTAAATTGACCACTTCGGTAATCGACACGCCGCGCCGGGCCAGGGTCAACAAGTCCTCCACGATAGCCGCTGCTTTTTCCCCTGATTTCCGGATGATTTCAATGGATTTTCTTAAAGGGCTTTTTTCTTCCAATTGCGTCAGCAATAAATCCGGGTAACTTACTACAGCACTTAAGACATTATTCAGGTCATGGGCCACACCACCGGCCAGGCGACCGATGGCTTCCATTTTCTCCACTTGCGTCAATTTTTCTTCCAATTCCCGTTTTTCTTTTTCTGCCTGCTCCAGGTCGGTCACATCCAGGGCAAACACGATAATACCGATAATATTGCCATTAATATCTTTATAAGGAATCTTGTTGGTAAAAATCTGGCGCCGCCCCCCCTGGGTATCGATAAAA
>JAUPLE010000581.1 GCA_030837085.1 Acidobacteriota bacterium
TTTAAGCCCGGCGCCATACGTACCGATCCAGAGGACACCCTTCTTATCTATTAGCAGACTTTGCACATGGTTTTTCTCCGGGGCGTCGGGGACGTCGTCAAACCTATAGCGGGTGAATTTTACCCGGTCAGTCGTGGGGCCCATCGGTTCCAGTTTATTGAGCCCGTCCATAGTCCCGATCCACAAAGCGCCGTTTTTATCTTCGGCGATAGTATACACTTTATCATGGCTAATACTGTTGGAATCATTGGGGTTGTTCCGGAAACATGTAAAAGTCTGCTTATTTCGATCGAATAGATTGAGACCATTGTCGGTCCCAATCCACAACCGGCCGTGAATATCTTCATGGATAACCCAGACATTGTCATTACTCAAGCTGAAGGGGTCATCCGGGTTGTGTTTGTAATGAATAAACTTCTTCCCATCCACGAATTTATCGATGCCACCGGTATAGGTTCCGATCCACAATGTCCCGGTACTGTCTTCCAGGAGAGGAAACACCTCTTTGTGGCTTAAACTGTTGGTGTCGTCATCATTATGAAGGTAATTAATAAAGGAATCCGTATCTCGATCATACTTGCTGAGTCCGCCGTCCGAAGTGATCCAGAGATTATCGGATTTGTCCCGGTAAATGCAATGAATTTTGTTATCGGGCAGCGATCGCGGATCAGTGGGGTCATTCTTATAAAGTTTAAACCGGTAGCCGTCATACCGGTTCAGACCGTCGGAAGTGCCGATCCACAGGAAACCTTTGTTATCCTGGTGCAGGGACATGACTATATTTTGCTGCAGTCCCTGCTCCACGGAAATTCGTTCGAACTTGACCGGGTCCTGTCCGAAAAGAGCGAATGTCCATATAACAAGTAAAATACTGCTGAGTAAAACTAACGTTTTCGTTTTGATTAATTCATCATTCATTACATTCCTAAATAGCCTTAAACGACACCTATCCGCTTTCCATTTAAGGCTGTCTCAGACACGCTGCTTAAATGTTTTCAAACACTGCCCTTCGCCCTTTTCGCGATGCAGTTCTTTCCGTTTAAATTAAATTAGTCGATTGTCGGCAGTCCTTCCGATGGGCATTTATCCACAAGAACATTCATCGCCGTCGGGCTAAAGAGTATAGAAAGGTGGTTCACTGCTTTTTGAGCCAAATCTTTCTTTTGAACTTTCTCCTTTTCTCCTAAAGTTGTTAAATCCGTGTCGACATAATCCTTGATTGCTTTTAAGCAAACCGCAACGTTGGATGTTTTAAATTTTTCTGTTCCCATTTTTCCCTCCAAAAATGTACTCATTTATTTTAATGTACTAATATAAAGCAAATTTGAAAAAAAAGCAACCGGGAAAGCAAAGAAAAAAAAATTTCTTTCATCTTCCCCCCGCTCGCTAAAAAAAATTAAACTCTTTAATTAAATTATAAAATTGTAGGCAGCGCCTCTGCCGGGCATGCGTTAAAAACAACAGTTTGAGTTTCCGGGCTAAGGAGCAGGGGCAGATGTTCCATTGCTTTTTTGGCCCTGGCTTTGATTTGCTTTTGTTCCTCGTTTGAAACGATTGCTTCATCCATGTCGATGTAGTCCTTAATTGCTTTTAAGCAGACCGCCGCATTGGATGTTTTGAATTTGTTACTGATAGCCATTTTGACCTCCATCAATATATTGTTTTATTTTTATAGTTTACTATAAAACAATATGAAAAAAAAATCAAGAGGCAAAACAAAGAAAAATAATTTTTTATTTTATGGATGAGGTTGGGGATTGCAGGAGTTTCTCCCGCACGCGCAGCAGGGCGGCGCTGTCCAATTTCTCACCGGAAAACTCCAACTGCAGGCTCTCCTTGTTTTGCCGCGCCCGCAAATATGTGGTTATATTCATCCAACGGATTATCTTTTCTTCATCCCGGATGACCAAATAGACATCCACGGGCTGGCCTTGCCAGTATTGAAGGTGCCGGGGATTTTTCACGTCGAAAATAATGTTGTTGTCCCGCTTGCGCTGACGCAAATAGGAACCCCCGCTTTTTAATTGCACATAAATCTTTTTACCGCTGGCTTTTCCATTTTTATCCTTGAACTCGATCTCGCCGTCAATACCGTAATCGAACATGGTTCCCGGTCGAAAAATTTGGTTGATATCTGCACATATCGCCATCATATGACCGATCAGCCCCTGTTCCAATGCCTGGGAATCCAACGCCAGCCCGGCTCTTTCATCCATTTGCGCCACCCGGCGCGCCACCGGCTCGGAGGCCAGCCGCTGCTCAATCCTGTCCAGTAAGGAAATTTCCTCGTCGCAGCCCTGGCAGATGATGAATTGTTTACCGTTGGCCAGGCGTTGGCGTACCGTGTCCCGGTCGATAACGGGTTTACCGCATTTCCCGCACACGTAGCGCCGGTCCCGGCGCACCTCGTGGCCATATTTGTGCAAATGGTGGTGCACGTATTCGCTGAACATTACTTTTGTATCCTCAGCCGCGTCATGGTGAAAAAACACCGAGATAGTACCTTCTCCTTCGCCGCTGCGTTCCATGACCAGGCCCATGGTTTTTCCCCCGGGGGAGACAAATTCCGCGGCATTGCGCCACAGTTCCTTGTTATCGAAACCGCCGCCGTACCACAAACGCACCACCA
>JAUPLE010000582.1 GCA_030837085.1 Acidobacteriota bacterium
CGGATGCGTTAATTGCGCACGTCCGGGTCTGTGGGGGAGCCGGAGGGTAACCGAAGGCTCTACCCGGCAAATTAGGAAGGTAAGAAAAAACACAGAAAAACGGACGAGCGGAAGATCGGAAATAAATCCGTGTTAATCCGTGTAATCTGTGGACCTTGTTTTTTTTACCTATAGTGTCTCAGTTCCCGGTCTTGCTCTTTACGGATATCTCTCTCTTTAATCGCTTGCTTTTTATCGTAAACCCGTTTCCCTTTGGCCAGGGCGATTTCGATTTTAACCAGCCCTTTGGCGGTAAAATACATTCGCAAGGGAATGATACTCACACCGCGCGTTTTTACCCGGTTGTCCAGTTTTAAAAGCTCCCGTCGATGGAGAAGCAGTTTCCGCACCCGTTCCGGTTCGTGGTTATTGTAACTGGCATTGGTATACTGACTGATATGGGCATTTAAGAGGAACGCCTCCTGGGAACGTATCTCAACATACGAATCTTTTAAATTTACCCTGCCCTCGCGAATGGACTTTACTTCGCTGCCCATCAGTTCCATGCCTGCGTCGAACTTATCGAGAATCTCGTAGTCATGATAGGCCTTGCGATTTACCGTAATATTTTTATATTCCTTGGTTCTATCTATATCGTTATTTTTTTTCCCCATTTCTTTTTTCCTAATTTTGTTTCCTTATACTTATCCTTTTGCCGCCGGGTGAAATCTCCTCCGAGAAATGATCAAATGTAAACATGGTCAGGGCCTTCGGCAGGATGGCGATTTCCACCTCTCCGTCCAGGGTGATAATCTCACCGTCCAACTGGAAGTCAAGGGGTTTCTGTGAATGAATTTTGAAAGTCTCACCCCGGAGGACTTTTACGGTATTTTTTTCCAGGTGTTTTTGGCGTTTAATGTCAAGGGAGACCCGGGCCACGCCGGCCAGGGATGTGAAATCGAAGATACAGCAGTCCAGTTTTCCGCTTACCGGGCTGGCCGTTGGGCTGATGCGAAACGTTCCCCCATAGGAAGATATATTGCCAAAAATCATCAGGGCAGTAACAATGGAATGGCGATCTCCGTTGCATTCCAGTGTCAGTTCTAACGGGACATGTTTATTTTTAAATGCCTGGCGAATGGCGGACATAGCAGCGGTTCCCTGGGAAGTAGACCGGAAGGTAGCAAAGAAGGGGTGCTTTCTCATCCAGATATCGACATACCGGTTCACTTCCACGCCCAAACCCAGGCTGGCGGATACCAGGAAATAATAAGGTTGGGATTTCTGTGGGGCCCTAACGACGCCGACATCGAATTCCCTGGTCTGACGATATTTAATGGCATTGGCGGCTTTATGCAATCTATGGACGCCGATCTCACGGGCCAGGTCATTGACCGAACCCAGGCTGATAATACCCAGCACATTTTTTTTCCCATTGCGGAGGATTTGCGTGGCAATGATATTCAGCGTGGTGTCGCCGCCGGCGCCGAGGATCACGGGATAGTTCTCCGCCACGATTTCCGCTGTCTCAAGCAGGTGGGCCTCGCTCTCGGTAACAAACAGGTCATAGTGGATGCCTTTAGCCTCCAAACAGGCTTCGACCCTCCCTTGCCTGCGCAGCGCTTTGCCGCCCCCGGCCGAAGGATTGTAAATTAATGCTATTTTTTCAGTCATTTTTTACCTTTGTAATAGGCCCCTATTTTATAAATTTTTTGTAAAATTTGCAAGTTCATCCAATGCGGTTTGCGCTTCTTCCCATTTCAAGGTAACCACATGCAACTCCTTTTTAACCGCGGCATACTCTTTTTGCAGGGAAACCGCCAGCTTGCTTTCCTGGTAAGTTTCCGGTTGAGCCATTTGGGTTTCCAGGTTCTTTTGGGTGGTTTCCAGCCGGATTATTTTATCTTCACAGTCGGCCACTTCTTTTTTCAAGCGGTTCAGGTCTTTGCTGATGGCCTGGCGTGCCTCGGCTTCCAGGCGTTTCTGTTCTTTGGTTTTCTTAAACGATGGCCCGTTGGCGGTATCCGGTTGGGGTGTTTCTCGCTCCGCGGATGCCGTAGATGCCGCGGCGATGGCGACGTTCTCTTTTTTTGCAAAAACGCTGCGTTTTTCCAGGTAATACGAATAATTCCCGTCATACTCGGTAATTTGCCCGTTGTTCAGTTCCACCACACGGTTAACCAATTTGTCAAGGAAATACCGGTCATGGGAGATCAATAACAGCGTTCCGTCATAATGGACCAGGGCTTGTTCCAGGGCTTCCCTGGAGACTTTATCCAGGTGATTGGTCGGTTCGTCCATGATCAGGAAATTTACCGGCGATAAGAGGATTTTGGCCAGGGAGACCCTGGCTTTTTCGCCGCCGGAGAGCACTTTTATTTTTTTAAAGACATCGTCGCCCCTGAATTGAAATATGCCCAGCACATCCCTGATCCGGGGGACAAGGGTGGGGGCTACCGTAGAAGCGATTTCTTCATAGGCAGTGGCTTCCAGGTTGAGGGTGTCCACCTGGTGTTGGGCATAGTACCCGATTAAAGCCCGGTGGCCTACCTGGATAGAACCTTCTTGCGGCGTTAGTTGACCGGTAATGAGGCGCGTCAGCGTGGTTTTGCCCGCGCCGTTGACGCCAATCAGGCAAACTTTATCCCCACGGTAGATGTTCAAATGAATATCTCTCAATACCCAACCGGCGTCGTATTTGAATGACATTTCTTTAACGACTAAAACATCTTTGTAGCTGGCAGTCTCAACTTTTATCTTAAAATCGATGCGGGGGGGCGGCGGCTCAATATCGATTTTTTCCTTTTTATCCATTTTTTCCAGCAGTTTGATCCGGCTTTGAACCTGGGATGCTTTGGAGTCTTTGTATCGGAAACGGTTAATGAACCGCTCCTGTCGTTCCCGTTCGCCTTGTTGTTCTTTCCATTTTTTCAGCAGAAGCGCTTCCCGTTGTTCTTTCTCGGTTTCGTAGAAATGATAGTTGCCGGAATAGTGGACCAATTTGCCGCGGTCCAATTCCACGATTTCCTGGGCCAGGCGGTCGATGAAAAACCGGTCGTGGGAGACGATTATAATGCTGCCTTTAAAACTCAGCAGGTATTGTTCAAGCCATTCCAAAGAAGGTATATCCAGGTGATTGGTGGGTTCGTCCAGCAGCAGCAAGTCGGGTTCGCGCAGCAGCAGCAGGGCCAGGTAAACCCGCATGCGCCAACCGCCGCTGAATTCGGATAAGGGGCGGGAGAAATCAATCTCTGAAAATCCCAAACCGGCGAGAATACTTTTAGCCGTGGGTTCCAGGCGGTATCCCCCCATTGCCTCGTATTGGTGTCCCATGGTTCCCAGTTGTTTCAGGAGGTTTTCGTAGCGGGCGTCGTTTGAATCCAGGGTATCCAGCGTCTCGTGCAGGCGGGTTATTTGTTTTTCCAGTTGGTGGATTTCTTTTTGGCCTTCCAGGACTGTTTGTAATACCGTATGATCTTCCAGTGCGATTTCTTCCTGGGGCAGGTAGCCGATGCGGTATTCTTTCGGCTTGATAATGGTTCCGTCGTGGTATTCGAGTTCTCCGTTCAGAATTCTCAGCAGGGTGGTTTTACCGGCGCCGTTAGGTCCGATCAGGGCCGCACGTTTGCCCGGCTGGATCAACCAGTCGATGCTTGCCAACAGTTGACGGTCACCGATTGAATAATTTAATCCTCGAATCTGGAGCATTTTTATACATTAATGTGGACAAGGTTTTCCTAAGTATATCACAGGGAAAAGTTAAAATCAAATGATGAAGCGCCGATTTCCAGCTTTCAATACTGATAATTTTATACTCTCAAATTATCGCCGATATTTGGTTGACTTATCGGCAGGAAAAAGTTATAATTAAAACGAAACCATAAAGGTTACGTATAGAAAATAAAATTGCAAAATAAATTGAAAACCAATGGAGGTAAGTAATGAAGAAGATTGTGAAAGTATTGTTTGTTTTGGTTTTAGTAAACCTGTTTTTATCGTTGAGCAGTGGGGCTTTCGGTGAGCAAACCGAGCAGCCCAAAGGATGCAAAGCCATGGTGTGCCCGGTCTGCAAAAGCGCCATTGCCATGGACGCCCCGAAGATAACCACCGAATATAACGGGAAAACTTACTATTTTGCCAGTGAGCAATGCAAGGCCGAGTTTGAGAAGAACCCTGAAAAATATGCCGCCTGCGCTGAGCATGCGCATAAAACGGTTTATGTTTGTCCCATGAAAGAATGCGATTACAAAACAGACAAAACCGGTAAATGTCCCAAATGTGGGATGGACTTGAAAGAGATCAAAGAGTGCCAGCCCGGGGAACGCAAAGAGCTTAGTTGTATGAAAACATGCCCCTTTATGAAAGCAAAACAAGAAGAAGAAAAGAAAAACGAAACCGATACCAATAAACGTTAGTCCTTGTTTCCCGGGATTTCCCCCGGGAATTTACCGAGGCATTCTTCAGCGTATTGACACCATTTCGCGCAGCCCTGGTC
>JAUPLE010000583.1 GCA_030837085.1 Acidobacteriota bacterium
AAACCGAAATATTTTTTAATAATCCCGGCGTTTGTCTTATCTTGCTTATTATCCGGTCTTTTACAGGCCGGGGAACCCGATTATACCCTGCTTCAAAAAAAAATGGTAGAGGAGCAAATTAAGGGCCGGGGCATTACTGACCAACGGCTATTGTCCGCTTTTGAAAAAGTGAAACGGCAATTATTCGTCAAACCGGCGCTGCGCGCTCATTCCTATGACGATTCCCCCCTGGACATCGGCGAAGACCAAAGCATTAGCGAACCTTATATCGTGGCGGTTATGACTTCCGCCGTTGACCCAACCCCCGGGAAAAAGGTCCTGGAAATAGGCACCGGCTCAGGATACCACGCGGCCATCCTGGCGGAACTGGTAAAAAATGTCTATACCATCGAATTGATCGAAAAACTGGGAAAAGACGCCCAAAATCGCCTGGATGGCATGGGCTATAAAAATATCCACTTCAAAATCGGCGACGGCTATAAAGGCTGGGAACAATACGCCCCCTACGATGGAATCATTGTCACCTGCTCCGAAGACCATATCCCGGAACCGCTCATTAAACAATTGGCCGTGGGCGGACGTTTGATTATCCCGGTTCGCTACACTACCAAAGTCCAGGAATTGATTTTGATCGAAAAAGAAGAAGACGGGGAATTGAAAAAAACATACCTGATCCCCGCACAATTCGTACCGCTAATCAGGGGAAACGAAGAACGTTAATAATAGAATCGAATGATGATTGATGAATGATGAATGATGAAAAATAAGGATAAGGAATGAAGAATACAGATATGATGATGGATACGGGAAAAAATGACCTTTTGGAGACCTTAAACCCGGTTCAAAAACAAGCAGTGCTTTACCTGGACTCGCCATTGTTAATTATTGCCGGCGCCGGGTCCGGCAAAACAAAAGTAATCACCCATAAAATTGCCTATTTAATACGTGAAAAAGAATATTCCCCCTACAATATCCTGGGAGTCACCTTCACCAACAAAGCGGCCAACGAAATGAAAAGCAGGATCGAAAGCCTTACCGGCATCGATGCCCGCTTTTTCAATATCTCCACCTTCCATTCCCTGGGACTGCGAATACTGCGGGAATCAGGTTCCACCGTGGGCTTTGACAAAGATTGGCAGGTGATCGACGACGGCGATCAAAAGAAGATACTGGACCAACTGGTAAAAGAAAACCTCAGCTACTTTACCAACGATATGAGGGACGACCTTAAACGCAAAATCAACTTTGCTAAAATGGACCTGCATTACCCAAACAACAAAGAATTCCTATTCCAAAAAGGCTTCAATGAAGATGAAGCCAAAATTTACTCCTTATATTACAATTTCCAGAAAACCAACAAAGTGTGGGATTACGAAGACCTGGTCTCCCTACCGGCCAAATTGTTCCAATCCTACGAGGAAATCCGTTTAAAATATGCGGAAAAATTCCGTTATGTGGTGGTGGACGAATTCCAGGACACCAATCCCAACCAATACGAACTGCTCCGGGCTATTGCCGGAGACCACCAAAATATTACCATCGTGGGCGACGACGATCAGGCCATCTACTCCTGGCGCGGCGCCAGTATCCGTTTCCTTTTCAATTTCGAAGATGATTTTCCCAACACCCATATCGTCAAACTGGAACAAAATTACCGTTCCACACCCCAGGTACTGGATTTTGCCAACAGCCTGATTACCAAAAATACCCTCCGCCGTTCCAAATCCATGTGGACGGAACAGGGAGAAGGAAATCCCGTGTATCTACTCAATACCCTTTCCAAAGAAGATGAAGCGGAAAAAGTAGCGGAGATCATTACCCGGTTGCAAAGGGAGGAAGAGAGCCAGGAACTTTTTCCCCTGGCCATCCTTTACCGCATTAATTCCCAATCCCTCATGTTTGAAACCGAGTTTGCCAGGCAAGGCATCGATTTTAAAATCATCAAAGGGCTCCGCTTCTTCGAACGAAAAGAAATCAAAGATTGCCTGGCCCTTCTCAAATTGACCCTCAACCCGGGCGACGATATCTCGTTCCTGAGGGTCATCGATTTCCTTCCCCTGGGTATCGGCCCCAAAACCCTGGAAAACCTGTCAAACCATGCCAGGACAAAAAATCTCCCCTTATTTTTAGCCTTAAAAGAATGCCTGCCCGATAAATTCAGGGACAAAAAGATATTTCTCGCTATTTACGACGTCCATGCCCGCATACGGCAGCAAGAAGAACTTCCGTTTTCCGAAATATTAACCCGTCTTTTGAAAGCCTCCGGTTACCTCGAATTCCTTGAAGACAGGGGGGAAGAAAGCCGGCAAATGAATATCGATGAGTTGATCGAATTTATCAAAAAATGGGAAACCGACAGCCCCGGTGAAACCATCGCCGATTTGATGGACCGTATCAGTCTCGATGCGGATGCAAAGGCCAATAGGGAAGAAAATAAAAACAAAAGCACGTGTCCCGTTTACTTATTAACCATGCACAATGCCAAGGGATTGGAGTTTCCCACGGTTATTGCAGCCGGGATTAATGCCTCTTACATGCCTTTTTTCATGAGAAAAGATAAAACCGAAATCGAAGAAGAACGCCGGCTTTTTTATGTTGCAGCCACGCGGGCCATCAAGCAATTGATCGTATCCGTCGGCGGCGATAGACCCTCGCGGTTTTTGGGCGATATCAGCCGGTCCCTATATTCGACGATCTATTCCGGCGACGATCTCTTCGAGAGTGATAGCCCATTTCACTCCTTACCCGAAAGGGGGATCGAGCCGAAAGTCGTTGAAGAGAAGTACCTGGAGCACCCCATATTCGGGAAGGGAAAAATCATTGCCGCCATCGATAAGGACCGGTTTGTGGTGTCTTTCGCCAAAAAAGGAGAAAAAGTCATCGATACCTCCATCGCGCCGGTCACTTTCCTTTAAATAAAGTGCTTTTTTGTTTTCCTGATACTTCCCGGTAAAATTCGAAATCCTGATTTTTTTTACTTGCACTTTTTGAAATTTATATTATAATATAGACTTAGAAGTGAAAACGGAAAAATGATTACCAATAAGATACTTGAAGAAGAAAAGCTGATGAACATATTGCACCCCCCGAAGGTAAACCGGGAATTCAAAATCACCATCCGCTTTCAAAAACATCCGATCAAACAAGTTGATCAGGCTTTCGAACTGGCCAAAAAGAACCCTTACTTCCTGGTAGACGGCGAAGGCGAAGGTGATTCCCAGAGAGTATACGCCAGCTTTTATCCCCGGGATGCGCAGGCGTTGCATGAGCTGTTCGATTTGGTAGATAACCGGGAAACAACCAGGCTCTATTTGAACAATAAAGCAGTCCCGTACATCCAGGAGCTGTGGTTGCTTTTAATGTGGTTTTACACAATAAAATAGACAAAGAGGTTGACTTTTTGCGAATATTAAATTATAAATTAGATTTACAGGAGGAATTGATGAAGAAATATGCATCTTCGATTTTATTACTGTTGGTAGTCGCGGCTTTCATGCTTGGATTTACCGGGTGTCAACAAATACTCCCGGATAAATTGCTGGCCAATCAACACCTGATTAAGGCTAATTCCCTTTATTCGGAAGAGAAGTATAAATTAGCGATCGATGAATATGAATCGGCCCTGAAACTTAATCCCCAGTTAAAATCCTTATACCTTTACCTGGGGACCAGCTACAGTGCAATGTATAAGCCCGGGAAGTTAGACGACAGGAATAAACAGTATGGAGACAAAGCGGCAGATTATCTGCTCAAGGCAAGAACAACCTTTCCTGAGAAAGAGGAAATCGTATATGCGTTGGGTGATATTTATGATAAGATGGGAAATTTTGAAGAAGCTGAGAAATACTATTTGAAAATCCTTGAAAAGAACCCCAATGAGCCCAAATCCTACTATATCGTGGCTGATTTTTACTCCAAGTACGGGAAAACCGATGAAGCCAAAGCCATGTATGAAAAGAGAATCGTGTTGGACCCCAAAGCTCAAGACGGGTACCTCTATTATGCCGGCTTCGGATCCGACCGCAGACTGTGGGATTTATCCATCGAGAACCACCAGAAACGAATCCTGGCCATATATGACCCGGATACCCTTATATTATGGAACGAAAGCGATCAAATGAAAAAGGACCTTGAACAGGTTACGGCCATTAACAAGAATATGGATACCATCCGGCAGCACAAGAGCCTGGATCAAGCTGAAAAAACAAGGCTCCTGGACGAAGCCCAGCAAAGGCTGAACCAGTACAAGCCCCTGGCGGAATTAAACAAATTGATCCCGGAGAAACAAGCCCTGGTGGATGCAGCCCTCAGGAATAGGTGGACCAAGATCAACGCGCTGAGCGAAGAGCAGAAGAATAAACTGGCTGAAGCTTATCAAACCCTGGGCGCGGTAGCCTGGAATAAGAGTTACCAGACTCCCCCGGAAATGATGGCCCCGCAAGAAAGATTGCAAACATGCGACCTCGGATTGGAAGCTTGTAACGACAGCCTTAGAATTCTACCCGATAATTACCAGGTTTACGGGTTTATCGGCTTACTCTGGCGCCAGAAAATCGTGGCCGAACCCTTAAAGAACGATCAATATATGGCCAAATGGCAGGAAGCCTACGATACATCAAAAGAACTCAGCGAAAAACAACTGAAAAGGAAGAAATTACAAGAACAACTGGAAAAAATGGGTAAGGGTGAATAATTACCCCATTTGGTAAGATAGACAGTCTAGTGTTGTAATCGGTAAAGAGCAGGTCTTAAAACGGCCTGCTCTTCTTTTTTTATCCCCTATTTCTTACCAGGTCAATCATCCTGGAAATAAGCGTATCCCAGATGTAGTTTTTAGGAGAATTCAACTGGGTAAAATCAGGAGAAAAACTTTCCCATAACCGGTGGTTACGTTTCAACTGGAAGATCATTGCCTCTTCCATTTTCATTAAGACCTGTTCCGCCGTATCCCTATACCCATAATCCAGCAGCCCCCGGAATACAGGGTAAACCCAGGTGATCCACACAGGCCCGTTCCAGCGACAGCAGCCGGTTACCTGCGGATCATAATACGGATCACCGGCCGAAAGTGTGGGAATCCCGAATTTTCTCCAGAACTCATCCGGGTTTTTCAAATGAGCTAACAGTTCTTCTGCTTGCCCTTTCCCGGCCACCCCGGCCCAAATGGGCAAGAAACCGATGATTTCCTTTCTCTTTAAAGAAACGCCGCCAGGGGTTTTAAAGGTCATCGTGTCTTTATGAACATGGTAATAGAACCCGGTTTCTTCATCCCACATATAGCGATTGATTAAATCCGCCGCCGCTTTGACCCGGGCGTCCCATTCCGCGGCTTCTTTTTTCATTCCCAGGATTTCCGCCGTTTCCTTGAGGGAAGCCATCTCCTTGACTACCATACAATTGAGGTCCAGGGCTTCCAGTTGGTTGAGGGTTTCCGGGGCTTCACCCAGTAAATCGAACACCGCATTCAAGTAATCCCTGACACATTCCAGCAGCGTATGACCGCCCCACTCCAGCAGCCCGTTTTTATTCTTATCCCGCGTGGCGTATAAATAGTCCATGAATTTTTGCCCGGAATGGTAAGAATCTTCCAGGTATTTCCTTAACCGGTTATCAGCGATTCTCCCGGATTGTTTCGCCAGCTTATACACTTCCAGGTTGGTCCAGCAATAGAAAGGGGCGGAAGTCGTTTTCTCGCCGTTGGCCGGGAAAGTCCGGGTAAAATAAGCGCCCACCCGGTAAGGCATATAACCGTCCTTGCCCTGCACAACCATGAAATTCCGCTGGGAATTCATGGCCAGTTCCGGGTCAAACAGGGCGATACTGTGCATGGAAAGACTTTCATGGAACACCTGGCCCTCATGCCCCCAACCCCAGGTCGGTTCCCGGGAAAATACATAATAAGGATACGGGAACTGACCGGCCCCGGGTAAGAATTGCTGCCGTCCCAGGTACAATCCCCCGTAATAGAGAAGTTTCTCATCATTATCTTTGAATTTCAGAGATGGGATAGCTCCCAGTTTTTCGCGGTTGAAACCGATCACCTCAGCGAAAGAAAGTTCCATTATTTTACCGGCCAGTTCGCCCGATTTCTTTTCGTTTTCATCGCCCTCTTGAACCGTAGCCTTACAGAACTTAAACTGCCCGTTCTTTTCATTCAGAGCGAAACTGCATGCCAGTTCAGACCATTCGCCCGGCGTGGAACCATTTAGATAATTATATTTCTCGGCGATTTCAATCGAAGTCATGTTCTTATAAACCGGGTAAGCGCCCCAGGAGTAGATATGTTTGTTAAAGCGGAAAGTGGAAATCCTCTTTTCCCGGAAACCCTCTAAAGCGTCCTGTTGAAAATAATTCCCTTTGCCGGGTTCTTTATAAGAGATAGTGAAACTTTCAGCCGGATTGACATCCAAGCATTGGACTTTTTGATAATTGTTGCCGTAGATAAAATAGAGCATCAGGTCGTTTTTCGTTTCATTTTTGTAGTCGATGACGCCCAGGGCAGTGGAGGAAGAATAAACCGCAAATTGCAGGACCACTTTCAAGCCTACAAAAGGTTCGGCTTCCAGGATAAAGGAATCCGGGTAAGAGCAGGTGACGGTTGGTTTTTTATAGAAATCGTCGATATTGTAGACCACCACATTGCCCAGTTTAAAGGCAACGCTCAGTTCCCCGGCGCTTTCGTTGACCAGTTTGAGGGGTTCGTGGTCATTGAAATAGACCAAACGCCAGCCTTCGTCCACGAAATAATTGCTTCGTTCGTAGGGGGCGATATAGGAGCTAAAAAGCGGGTCTGAACCGCTAGCGTTTATATTCTCCACCGCGGGTAAAGGAACGCTAGTGAGTGAGAATATAATGATAAATAGACCTAAAATAAATACAGTGATTTTCATGTGACCTCCTGGAATCCTTTTATACTTTACCAGGTAAAAATAATCAAGAACCAAATTTAAATATCATCGATGGCCAGGCCGGTTAATCGGGCTATGACATCGGGCTTCATGCCTTCTTTCAGCATGGCCCGGGCAATGGCTTGTTTCTCTTCAAATTTTCCCTTGTCAAAACCGATTTTTTCACCTTTCTGCAAGCCGATTTTTTCTCCTATTTCCTTTCCCTCTTCCAGGGCATAATCGATTCGTCCCCGCTCATCCTGGATATAGATTCCCATGGCGTCATAGGCATCCAGTTCCTTTTTCGTCCAGGTCATTTGATTGGCCACTTCAAAGGCTTCTTTTAATTCTTTCGGCTCTTGAAGTTCTGTCGGGATCATCTTCATATTTTCCGCATTCTTTACAAAATAAATCCATTTATCTTTGATGTCCTTTAACTCTGCCAGGGTTTTGTTAAATTTGGGCAATTCCACGAAGTTTAATTCGAAGTCCTGGAAATGATGTTCATTGGATTTCTCTTCCAGGATAAGATGACGGGTAAAATAATGGGGATTTTGCTTGAAAAGGTTAAAGTCCAGGAAGCCCAGGAATATCACCTGATTTAATTTGGGGTATTCTTCCGATCGGTCCAATTGCTGGTAATAGGCTTTGCTTACGTAATAAAGGACCCTTTTTTCAAAGGCGGTGGTATGGAATACCTGCATTTCGATAATGTAATGGATATTGCGTTTATCGACGGCTTTGATATCCAGGATGGTTTCCTTCAGTTCCAGGAGTTTGGGAACCTGGTAGGGATTTTTAATAGTAATATCGATAATTTCTTTTGGGGTGTCGGCGAATTCCAGGATATTATTGAGGAAAGAGATAAGGATTTCTTTTTTGTTTTCGTCGCCGAAGATTTTTCGAAAGGCCACGTCGTTTTTGGGGTCCAAGAATTTTAGTTCCCGGTTGGCAGTAGATTTATTGTCCATATTCATGATTCAATTATAATATAGAGTGGGAATTTTTTCAACCGTAAGAGCTGGGCGAAATGGAGATATTCAAGAAAAATTTTATTAAAAAAGTGTTATTTCTTATTGGCAAAATAGTAACTCATCGTTTTAGCGGATGCAAAAGTGAACCAGGGCGCCGGGTTATTTGAGATCGGTTTGCCGCTTTGATCCAGGAAATAATGTCCGAAATTTTTTTGCCACAGGATGTGCCGGTCAAAGGCTTTCCTGTCCGAGGGATGAACAGACAATTCGTCGCCGTTGAGAATGCGTTCGCATATTTCCTTCCTGCGGACGGCGTCCCAGTGGAAGATGATGATGTCATTCGGCTCCATCGGCGTCGGGGTAAAAACGCAGGGCTGCTTGACCCGTTCCGGTTTGTCGCTATCGATACACTGGTACAACTCCGGGTAATGTGGCGTTAATAGGCTGGTTCGCTGGC
>JAUPLE010000584.1 GCA_030837085.1 Acidobacteriota bacterium
GGTGTCTTGGTGCCTTGGTGGCAAAAATCATGAAAGCGATTATTTTCGACATGGACGGCTTGATGATCGACAGCGAACGTCTGTACCGGCAAGCCCAACATGATATAGCAAAAGAATTCAATAAGATAATGACCGAAGAGATACGCAAGAAAATGATGGGCAGAAAACCCATCGAAAGCCTGAGATTATTTGTGAAAGAACTGGATATCCCTATGGACCCGGCGGAACTCCTGGAAAAACGAAACAATGTCATGAGAGAGAAACTGAAAAACGACCTGGTTCCCATGCCGGGGTTGACTCATATTATAGATAAATTCCACGGAAAATTGAAGCTAGCCATCTGCACCGGTGCCCAACAAGAATTCCTGGATATCGTGGTCGACCAACTGGGCATCCGGGATAAATTTTCTGTATTGCAGAACTCCGATGACATTGAAAATGGGAAACCACACCCCGAGATTTATTTGAAAACCTGTCAACGGTTAGGCTTTAAACCCGGGGAATGTATCGTGCTGGAGGATTCTTTGAATGGGGTCGCAGCGGGTAAGAAGGCGGGATGCTATGTGATTGCTGTTCCATCGGAATATACCAAAGATGAGAACTTTGAAACCGCGGATTTCATAGCCGACAGCCTTTTTGATGCCGCTAAACATATTAGGAGATTCAACTAATAATTAACACGTTGCCTGTAATTTATGGCCTGAACTTTGCGATTTCCCGGTAAACCGGGACTTATATGGTTTCCGTGATCTGCATTTCCGTTAAACCCACATCATTTTTTTTTGTTAACAAATCGGTCACCTCGACGAAAACCTTATAATTCCCGGGTTTTAGTTGCTGATTGAGTGCAATTTTAAAATCCAGGCTCTCGCTTTTTGCTTCGGTTTCTTTTTTCCGGTCCAGGACAAAACGTGATTCCTTTTCATCAAAGACACTGAGCCGGACCCTAATTTTTCCACAATTGACTTGATCCACCAGGTCCATTTTGTAATTTTGAACCGGGAAATGGAGCGCGCCATCCTTAAACTGGACGGCACCCAGGTTAATTTGGGGAATTTCTTTCTCTATCTTCTCAACAAGGGTTTGAAAAGAGGCTGCCCTGGCGCCGTTATCATAAACCACCTCGTAATCGCCATTATTGAGTTTGACTTCTATTTTATCTTTTTTCCTCGCCCCGGGTTTGCCGGGGGCGTCGGGCGCGTCTGGCGCGTCTGGCGCATAGAACAATTCGTAGTACACATCTTCGCGGGTAGACAACTCTTTAAAGAATTTTTCGGTTTTATTCGAGCGCATAATCTTACTGCCGGTTAATTCGGTTAATCTCCTGAACACACCTTCTGAACTTATGGCAATGGGATCATAAGAAAAATTAGGGTTGGATATTATCCTATTCCTTGACCCCATCAAGACAGTATGAAACGAGGCCCCTGTATTTAAGAAAAATTTACTGATATCTTTTTCTGCGATTTCATCGGGCACATTCCCTTCCTGCGTGATTAGCTTCAGGTAATTCTGGGACTGGCTTAACTGTTTATCCAGGCTGGAGAAAAGTTTTACCCGGGGGAAATAGCCGATCTGGTAAAAATTTAACACCCATTTTTGCATATCCTGTTTTTCAAGGTATTGGGCCAGTTGGATATATTGCTGATCATCCATTGTCATGAAATCACTTTTGTATTCTTTAAGTAAAAGAGTGTAAGTGTCTATAAAATATTGAATCGCGATATCGGTTGCCTTCGCATCCCCCCCATTGGCTATCAATTGGTTCTGGTATTCCTCGTAAAGTGTGTCGATGCTCATGTCCAACCGGGCAAATTTACTACGATTTTTTGCCATTTCAATATCGATAACATGGTCTACCCGTTGTCTATCAAGTTCCGGGTCCACTACCATCCTTTCGCCCAGGGCAATACTATTGGAAACCAACATTATGCGATCGCCCGGCCGCAGGATATTATCGAAAAAAGGAGTGACCGCTTTTTTCATATCGATCCTGTAATCGCTGATGTTAAATAGCAATAAGAAGAACCGCAGCTTCCGGTTCACTCCCGTCCCGGCCCCGGGTTTACCTGTTGTGATCTTTTGGCTTATTTCAACCGCCTCCTGGATTTCCTTTTCCTTCCCGTTCACCAATAGCTTAAAATCAACTTTACTCAATCCCTTTACCGGGTTTCCCTTATAAAACACCCGGACCGGGACCCCGTTATTAACAACCTCGACCTTCTCAAGAATAGGTTCTTGTTGTTGATCTTGCCTGTATTCGCCGAAAATAAATACCGCCAAAAAAAATAATATTATTACGATTAATGTCCTCATCAATGACTCCTTAACCCATAATGTAGGGAGGTAAATCCCCTGGGAATAAACTCTTAGCAATTTCTATGCCGGGGAAAAAAAGAAAAAATGTCCTGTATCTGTATCAAAAGTGCCATCAATGTAATTAATATATGACATATAACCGCGCGAATTTTTCTTTGAGATTCCCCCATTGGAAATTTATTTTTAAAGTGGTAAAATACAATTTCATCGGATGTATGAATTTGAATAAAACGAATTTAGAAAGAAGGAGGATATAAAATGTTTCTAAGTCGATTAAACCTGGATCAACGAAAAGCATTTTTAGCAATTACCATGAAAGTCATCGGCGCCGACGGCGCCCTGGACCCCAGGGAACGGCAGATGATCGAGGCCATGAGATATGAAATGGCCCTTTATACGGAAACGGATTTACCCAAAGGATATGTTTCCATCGAGGAAATGGCCAAACCTTTCGATACTCGCGAAGCGCAGGTCATACTGATGCTGGAATGCATTGCCCTCGCCTATGCGGATGAAGACTTTGCCGGCGAAGAACAAAAAATTCTCAGGGAACTGGCAATGATCTTCAAGTTCTCCGAAGAAGAAGCCACGGCCATGGAAAACTGGGTCCTGCGCTACAAAACACTGGTAAAAGAAGCAGTGGCCATGTTCTCTAAATAAGCAAATTGAATTATGAATGATGAATGATGAATAAGTAATCAAGAACCAGGAGGTAAAATGAAAAAAAATATTTTCGCTGTTTTGGTCTTTTTTATTTTTACAAGTTTGATGGTGTTGGCAGTGGAGACGACGCAGACGGTACAGACTCCGCCGACGCCACCGACGCCGCCGACGCCGGTGGTCAAAGAGGTCGATGGCTGTTGGTATGCTTATATGGAATTCACCGGTCCTTATAACGACATGCAAAAAGGCATCGATGCGTTTATGCCCCAATTCTTTGGACAGGGATTAACCCCGGCGGGATCGGCCGTAAGCATGTATTTGAATTCCCCGGAAACAGTGAAACCGGAAGAATTAAAATGGACTTTCGGCTTCATCGTCACCCCGGAGGCAGCCCCAAAGGATCCGGTTAAAAAAATGGAAATAAAAAAGCATTTGGCGGTAGTATATTTGCATAAAGGACCATACACCAACCTTGGGAAATCGTATGAGATCGCCCAGAAATTCGTTAAAGACAATGGCTATACGGTAAACGGGCCGGTTTATGAAAAATATTTGAATAACCCCATGGAAGTCACTCCCGAAGGGTTGGAAACAGAGATCATCATCCCGGTAGAAAAAAAACAATAATTAAATGCCTCCGGCAGCCAGGGGACTTTTTTAAAAAATCGCCCCCTGGACCCCCAAAAAAATTCTAACTAGAGGAGACAAAACAAATGGCTGAAGCAGGCAGTGAAAGTAAATACGCCAAAGCAGGCGTCAATATCGACAAAGGTAACCAGGCAGTAAAAAAAATAAAAGATATGGTCCGCCGAATGGGCGTTAAAGAGATCGGCAAATTTAGCGGATTTTTCCCCCTCAAAGAAAAACTCGAAAGCCCCGTGCTGGTATCCTCCGCCGACGGCGTGGGCACCAAATTAAAAGTCGCCTTCATGATGAATAAACATAACACCATAGGTAGAGACCTGGTTAATCACTGCGTCGATGATATCCTGGTTTACGGCGCCAAACCCCTTTTTTTCCTGGACTACATTGCCTCCGGTAAAGTGGAACCGGATAATATTTCAGCCATTGTTTCGGGTATCCTGGATGGCTGCGTGGACAACGAATTCATATTATTGGGCGGAGAAACGGCTGAAATGCCGGGGTTTTACAATGAAAATGAGTACGACGTCGCCGGTTTTATCGTAGGCATTGTCGAAAATGCCAAAATCGTTGACGGCAAGAAGATCAAAAAAGGGGACCTGGTTATTGGGCTGCCTTCTTCGGGTCTTCATACCAATGGTTATTCACTGGCCAGGCATATTTTATTCGAAGAACTTAAATTAACCGTAGACAGTAAAGTGCAGGGCCTGCCTGAAACCGTCGGCGAAGAACTATTGAAAGTTCACCGCTCTTACCTGAAACCGGTCTCCCGGTTGGTAGAAAATGGGCTGATTAAAGGTATGGCCCACATTACCGGCGGCGGTTTCATCGATAATATTCCCCGCGTCTTGCCCGATGAAGTGGCGGTCCAGGTGGAACGTATTTGGCCCGTGCCGGAAATATTCAAGTTTCTCTGCGAAAAGGGAAATATTTCCATGGAAGAGCGTTATCGTGTCTTTAACATGGGCATTGGCATGGTGTTGATTATCGATAAAAGTCTCCTGTCCCGGGTCGAAGCAATATTGAACGGAATGGAAGAAAAATATTACCTGATAGGCCAGGTAGTGGATAAAAAAGGCAATAACAGGGTTATTATCAAATAGTGGCGCACCAATAAGTGCGCCACGCTATGGCCCGTAGGGCCTTCTTAGGGTGGCCGCGCGCGACCTTGCAGCCTAACAAATTGAATAATTCGAGATCTTTAAATGCATCTGGCAGGACAATTTTCGCAAGTAGCGGATACCGTCGATGACATCTTTTGAGAATTTTGTCAGGTATTTGACAAAATCATTTTCTTCCCGTTGGCGCAGTTTCGTTTCAAATTCCTCGGTAAAGTCCCTCAGTTCGATCATCAGGTTCAGCAGGTATAAAACATTTTCCAACACTTCCATTAATTTTCCTTTGGGGATGCTGGCCAATTTCACTTCCGGGAATAATGTAATCCGTTCCATCGCATCATCCACGGTTTCCTTGACCTGGTATTCGATTTCATCCAGGAAAGGTTTTCGATAATCTTCAAAGTACCTTAATTTATGCCTGGCTCGTTCCTGGATTTTTTCATTCTGTTCCACCAGGGATCGGAAAAATTTTTTCAATCCCAGGTATTTCCGGTCAAATTTATCCAGGTTTATGAAATCCCTGCCGATGTAGATTTTGTCCTCGTAGGATTCCATCAATTCATCTTTGTAATGGGTATAGAATTTTATTTCAAAGCGGGAATCTTTTTTATAGAGCAGGCGGGCAATAAAAATACTTTGAGGGTTGGTCAGGTAGTAGGAATTTTCATCGATCAAGGCGCTGTACACGAAAAGTGAAGTTGTAATGAATCCTTTGAGGGAGTCCAGGAACGCTTCGTTTCGGCTCACAAAATCCGACAATTCCGGGAAAGACGCCCCTCGCAACTGGGTATAAAAAGGCGAATACAGGTATTTATCATCTTCCACATCCCCTTGTAATTCAAAGTGGAACGTGTCCAGCACTTTCCTGTAAAGACTCGAATAGACGATCTCAGGGTAATTATCCAATTTCTTATTACTGAATCCTTTAAAAATTTCCAATGTATGCAAGTCAACCTCCAAGATAGGAAAAAATTATAATCTATAAAAAAAAAATGTAAAGCCCCCCTTTACTTTAGTTCATTTTTTTGTTAATTGATAGTATTGAAAAAAAATTTTTGAAGAGTACGGATAATGAATAGAAGAAAAAAGAAAATCAAATTGAGCTTCCCGCTGACGTCGTTATTGGTTTATATCCTGTTGATGTTGGCTTTAATATTAAGTTTGAGGCATCTCACCCTCCTGGCGGCCCCGCTCTTTCTTTCCTTTATTATAGCATATTTGTTTATCCCGGTAGTGAATTTCCTGGAAAAGAAGACCTTCCTGCCCCGGAGCGTCGCCACCGGCCTGGTGATGATTTTACTGGTGGTAGTGGTGGTGGTTATCATTTCCAGTGTCTTTCCCAGTGTCTTCGAGCAGGTGGAAAACGCGGCTGATAAATTCCCCAAAATCATGGAACGGTTTTCCCAGAAAGTAAAAGTAATCAATGATTACATCATTAAAAATTTTTCCTCTTATGTCGGCCCTTTCGACCTGGTGAGCAAAGTCGAGGGGATGATCAACCGTATGCGGGCCGACCTCTCAAATTTTGTGATGACGGTTTTTTCCAGCCTCTACAGTGTTATCATGACAGTGCTGTACATGGTCTTCGTGCCATTATTTTCCTATTATTTCATTAAAGATTACAGGGAAATCCTGCACACCTGTTTCGGCTTGATCCCCAACCGTTTCAAAGAGCAAACCCTGTTAAAAATCGAGCAATTGGATGATATTCTTTCATCTTTTATCCGGGGACAGGCCATTGTGGTGCTCATCCTGGCAGTGCTCTATTCCATCGGCTTAACGTTGATCGGCCTGCCCTTTTCCATACTGATCGGTCTGTTTGCCGGCCTGGGCGATATTATCCCCTATTTTGGAACAATCGTGGGATTTATCATATCGTTGATTGTCGGTTTTGCCCACTATGACTCCATAGAAGAAGTACTATTGATCGTCCTGGTTTTCGGCCTGGTCAAAGGCAGCGAGAACTGGTTCTTCTATCCCAAAATCGTAGGGAAAGAAGTGGGATTGCATTTTTTATGGGTGCTGTTGGCCATTATCATTTTCGGCAGGCTGTTCGGTTTCTGGGGCCTCCTGGTTGCCATCCCCTCCGCTGCCGGGCTTAAAATATTCATCGAAGACCTGGTAAAGTATTATAAAAGTACTCATTTTTTTAAAAAGGAATGAAAATGAACAAAAGACTCTTTACTCAATCCCTGCTGTTGGGACTATTAATAACTGCGCTGTTCGTGGGACAGGCTCTCGCCGTACCACAGGAAGGGAAGAAAAACATATTGACCTCAAAGGTAGTTCTTGAAATCCCGAACCCTTTATCCACTAAAAGGGAACCCACCGAGGCAAACGCTTCCTTGGGGAAACAGTTAAACTTTTTTCTAAAAGCGGCTGCTGTGCTTGAAGAAAAAAACAAGGAAAAACCGTTTATCCTGTTTGGGAACCAGGTAAAGGGGAAAATCGCCCGCTGGCTGACTTCGGCGTCGGAAATAGAAGCGCAAGATTGTCATAAAAAATATTTACAGGCATTA
>JAUPLE010000585.1 GCA_030837085.1 Acidobacteriota bacterium
GCCTTCAATGAAGGAAAAACTGGGGCCGTGCAAAGAGGGTTGGGGCGCCGCCCCATTTTGAAAAAGGGTTCCGACACCTCCTAAAACTTTTGATAAACCTATTTTGTGGCTGAGCCCTTTATTACGGTTTTGTAGCTCTCAATGACCAGTAATATCGCCAACGCCATTAAAACACAAGCAATAATCCCTACCGTCGAAAGCCCATAATTACCGATTAAAATCACCAACGCCCATACCGTCATGATATTCATAAAGAGCATCGGGACGATCACAAAACCCAATTTCTTACCCATTTTTTTCAACCAAACAGCAATCACCAACAAGACCAACCCGGCCAACAATTGATTCGTCGCGCCAAAAACAGGCCAAATCGCTTTCCACGCCGGAAGCGGGTTGCCCTGGGGATCTTTCAGTGTGATAAGTACAAATATCGCCGGCAGCAATAGCGTGGCAAAGGTAGAAAAATAACGGGACCTGGCGCCCTTCAAATTGAAAAACTCCTCGAAGATATACCGCCCCAACCGCGTCGCCGTGTCAAGGGTGGTTAAAATAAAGGTAGATAACGCCAATAACGCGAATGAGTACCCCAGTTTCGCAGGAATCCCGAAAAAGGATAAAAATTTGCTCATACCATTGGCATAAACAATCAACGGCGCTTTGGAGGTCAGCTCATCACCCTGGGCAATCATTATAACCGTTACCAGGGCAATTACCGCCACGATACCTTCGATCAACATGGCCCCATAACCCACTACCCGGGCATCGGATTCCTTATCCAATTGCTTGGAAGAAGTCCCGGAAGCCACGACCGCATGGAAACCTGAACAGGCCCCGCACGCGACAGTAATAAATAAAATGGGAAATAACGATCCTAACACCGGGTCCGACCACGTCTTAAAGGCGGGAAATTGCATGACAAAACCGCCGAAAAGGATTCCCACGAACCCACCCAGGACAGAAGCATAAAGAAGATAAGAGGAAAGATAATCCCTGGGCTGCAGCAAAATCCATACAGGCGTCGTAGAGGCCACGAAACAATAAATCACCAGTAAAATATCCCAGGTTTTAGCGGGATCGCCGCCTATAAATGCGGGGATGGTTTGGGCGCTGATAGGGATAACCTGTCCCAACCAAACACACAAAAAGACCAGGGGGACAAAGATCAGCGACGCCCACAAAACCGGGACTTTCAACCGGTAAACAACGACGCCGAATCCGATAGCCAGGGCCATAAATAAAATAGAGGAAGTGGCCACCCCGCCGTCCTGGACAAAGGTAGATGACGTTAAATCCGTGAACACCGTCAGTACATATACCAGCGATAACCAGATGAAAAGCAGCAGGAGTTTATATGCGAAAGGCGACATATATTCCCTGGCCACTTCGGCGATGGAGCGGGCTTTGTGCCGTATCGAAGCGATAAGCGCCGAGAAATCATGGACGCCGCCAATAAAAACGGCCCCCAGGAGCACCCATAATAAAGCCGGCAGCCATCCAAACGCCAGGGCCGCCATAATGGGACCGACAATGGGACCGGCGCCTGCAATGGATGAAAAATGATGCCCCAATAAAACTGACCGGTGCGCCGAAACGCGGTCTATTCCATCGTAATCGGTATGGCTGGGCGTTGCCCTGTTATTATCTATATCGAAACGTTTTTCCAGGAACTTTCCATACCATATATAAGCCACAGCAAACAAAACAACCGTAATGAGTGGAATGATAACTAGCATGATTCTATCCTTATATTGAAATTTTTAAGAGGATATTTTATAAGAAAAAACAGTTGAATTCAATAGATCAACGCCCAGTAATTCTAATTTTAAAAAGAATTTCGGGCGAACACATAGGTTGCTGGCAGCGCCCCTACATAAATCAATCGAATTGCCGGTTTTTTCAATTTTTTATTTGAAAAAAAGTTTGGAATGTAATACAATATATCCCTCAAAATGTTTGGCAAGTATGAGAAATGTTAAACGTTACCAGGAGTAAAGCATGAAATCGTTTTATATAAGGTCTAAAGTGCAAGAAGACACAGCAGTGCTTTATCCCAAAGGGCACCTGGACGCACATAATGTCGATCGCTTCGAAAAGGAGATGCTGAAACTGATCGCAAGCAAGGTCGTCAACATCATTATCAATTGCAAAGAACTGAATTACATCAGTTCCGCGGGGATGGGCATTATTATGGGATACCTGGATGAAATCAGAGAAAAAGGAGGCGATATAAAACTTTGCTGTGTGGACGAAAGGGTTTATGAAATATTCGACCTTGTCGGCTTTACTGAAATATATGATTTCCTGGATTCCGAAGAAACCGCGGTAGCTAAGTTTAAAGTTTAAAAATGTTTCCCGAACATCCCGAATTATCGATTGCTATCCCGTCAACAACCGAATTGTTAAAAATGGTGGTGGAACTGTCGCGCCATATTGCCACCATCAACCAATTCTCGCCCCTGGAAGCCCAAAAAATCGCCCTGGCCATCGATGAAGCCATTACCAATGTCATTAAACATTCCTACAAAGGCAAAATAACCGAAGATATCAAACTGGAGTTCTATTCCGCCCCAGACGGCTTGAAAATTAAAATCGTTTTTACCGGCGTTCCGCCGGTCCTCGGTCAGCCAGGCGTCGACCTGGACAAATTTATCAAAGAAAAGAAAAAAGGCGGCCTGGGCGTCGAACTGATGAGACGCATCATGGACTCCGTTCAATATAAAACCGTGGGAAATATCAATACATGCGAAATGGTCAAGTTGAAGAAGCTGCAAAAATCAACAGCCTGAAAAAAGAATTAAAACTGAAAGAATTCCAGTTTAATTCGATTTTCGAATTCTCCGAATCAATCTACTCCGCTTTTGACATTGACAGCGTCTTACGTATCTTTTTTTCAACCTTAATGGGACAGTTGGGAGTTTCCCGGGCTTTTATCTATGACTCCAACAATAAGTTGTTCAGGAAAAGGGGCTTTAAATCTTCGGAGCCTGAAATCGAAGCCTTTTACAAAAACCTGAAAAAACTGGGCAACAATTGGTTGTACCTGAAAGTGGAAGATTTGAAACCCAACGCAAAAAAGATACAAGAGTTTTTATTTAAGGAAAAAATCTATTACCTGATCAATGTTTCCCAGTCGGAGAAGAAAATGGGCATCCTGGGCCTGGGCCTGAAATTGAACCAAAAAGAACTGACCCAGGAAAATATGGAATATGCTTTTTTTGTTTCGAAGTTTGCCCTGAGCGCCGTAGAGAATGCTATTTTGATCAATAATCTCATTGAAAGCAAACGGGTAGAACGGGAAATACAAATCGCCAGGGATATCCAGTTGTCCTTGCTGCCCCAGTCGGTCCCGCAGTTGAAGAATTTTGAAATGGGTGTGATTTATCGCCCCATCAGCGATGTGGGGGGGGATTATTACGATATATTAAAGGAACATAAAGGCGCCCTGCCGATACTTATTGCGGATGTGGAAGGGAAAGGATTGTCCGCTGCTTTATTGGCTGCTTCTTCCCAGGCTATCCTCCATTCCCTGAACGAGCTTTATTTTTTCGAGCCGGGGAAATTTATTTCCAAAGCCAATTCCCTGATCCATGATTTTACCAAAGGGCAGCGTTTTATTACCTTGTTCTGGATGCTGGTGGAAGATGAGAAAAAATCCATTACCTATGTCAATGCCGGTCATGTGCCGCCTATTTTAGTTTCCAGGAGCAGGAATTGCGTTACCCGGTTGACCACCGGCGGTTTCCTGACCGGTTTCATCGGGGAAGCCGAATATGAAAAAGAGACCGTAACCCTTGAACTGGGTGATATTATTGCAGTATTTACCGACGGCGTGCCTGAAGTAGCGAACTGGGAAGACCAGGATTACGGCGAGGAAGCCATCGTGGATTTTATTAAGAAGAATAGCCATCTTTCAGCCGTGCAACTTACCGAAGGACTCCTCGATGAAATGCTGGTTTTCAGTAAAGGCAAGACTTTCAGGGACGATTTTACCCTCATTATATTAAAGGTAACGTAGGGGTTTGATTCATCAAACCCCCAGGATGAACGTCTGTGAGGGGCTTGATAAATCAAGCCCCTACAATAAATATGTCAAACATGTTCATCCTCTTCGGGCGAGGCCGCAATCTCCTCAAAAGGAACCGTCATGAATATTAAAGTATGTCACCTATCCTCCTTACATCCGGTGCTGGACACCCGGATTTATTTCAAAGAATGTAAAAGCCTGGCTGAGACCGGGTATCGTGTCGTTTTGATTGCCGTATCTGAAAACCAGACCACCGATAGTCCCGCCGCTGAGAGCGGGATCGAAATCATTCCCTTCCCCCGGTACAAAAATAGGTTAAAACGCATATTGCTTTCGCCTTTTAAGATGTATTCCATGGCCAGGAAACAAAAAGCCGACTTTTATCATTTTCATGACCCGGAATTGTTGATCACCGGGATACTTTTGAAGTGGTTCACGCGGTCCCGAGTCATATATGATATCCATGAAGATTATGCCAAGAATTTATTGGACAAGGAATGGATCAAGTTCAAATTCCTGCGAAAAGTTACCGGTAAACTGTTTTATTTTTTTGAGAAGTGGGTAAGCCGGTGGATGTCGGCCAATATCGTGGTGTTGCCGCACTGGATGGATAAATTTCCCAGGGCCGTGTTGGTGCGGAATTATCCCTTTTTGGAACAGATGACGAAAAACAGGGACAATCGGGATGAGGACTCTTTTGTTTATGTAGGAACCATTGGCAGTAAACGCTGCGCCCTGGAAATGATCCGGGTATTCCTGGAACTGCGGAAATTAATACCCGGGATCAGGTTCCGGATCATTGGGAATTTTTTTGAGAAAGCCGTGGAAGCAGCAGTATTGGATTATGTCCGGCGGTTTCCCGAAATCGAATACCTCGGATATCTTCCTTTCCCGGAAGCCAGGAAGGTATTGGTTCGGTCCCGGTATGGATTTGTGTTGTACGCCGGCATCAAATACAGTGAAAATATCCCGGTAAAGATGTATGAATACCTGGCCAACGGAGTTATTCCTATTTTCTCCAGCTTTGATGATTTCAAATATAACATAGAAAGTGAAGGTTGGGGGATTGGGGTCAATCCCCTGGAACCGGTAAACGCCGCCCAACGGATATACGCTATCATTACCGACAGTGAAAAGTTAAATACCCTTGAAGAAAACATAAAAAAATACCAGGCCAAATACAGTTGGGAATCGGAGAAAGAGGAATTACTGGGAATATATAAGCGATTAAGCGGATCCGGTTAAATGCTTGTGAGAGCATGATAAATCAAGCCCCTGCAATAATAAATCAAGCCCATACAACAATAAACAAACCGCACATAATAACCAGGGGCGCGAAAAAAATTCCCGGAGCTTCAGAAAATCTTTATTTTTTGAGTTCATTCGTGGGCTTTTTATCTTAGTTTTCATAACCGTACTTTTGTTTGAAGGTGTCCACTTCCTCTTTGGTCAACTCACGCCAATATCCCACAGGTAATTTTTTCAGCCTTATCGTACCGATGGCCATCCGTTTCAATTTCTCTACCGGGTGACCGGTATATTTGAAGACCTTCCTCAAAATATGCTTTTTGCCTTCGGCAATAATTACCTGGATCCAGGAATTGTTTTGAGCGGTTTTCCTGATAAATTCGATGCTCAAGGGTTTCACACGGGAGCCCTCGATGTGGATGCCTTTATTAACCAACTTTTTCCTTTCTTCCTCGCTGAGGGCGCCCTTTATCTTTATATTATAAACCTTGGGGACTTGATTCCGGGGAGAAATGATAAAATTGGCCAGGTCGCCGTCATTGGTTAATAATATCAAGCCCTCGGAATGGTAATCCAACCGCCCCACAGGGTAAACTCGCTCTTTGATGCCGGAAATAAAATCCTTGACCTTGGGCCTTCCTTCCGGGTCATCAAGGGTTGAGACGACCCCATCGGGTTTGTTGAATATATAATATGACTTTTTCTCCACGTGGAGCTTTATTTTCCTGTCCAATCGCCGGATCACGTCTTTGGAGATATCCACCAAGTAATTGGGGTCTCGAATAATCGTATTATTGACTTTGAACTCACCGTCGGCAATTCCGTGTCGAATATTCCTGCGATTGTCCAAACCGGCTGCTTGCAGCGCTTTTTGTAATTTCATTTGGGTCATTTATTACTCTCTATTTCATTTTTATGATTTATTACATTATTATTTTATATTCAAACGCTTCATTAACTCGGAAAGGGTGGTGGCTTTTAAACCCAATTCCCGGGCCGCGTTTTTCTGGATGTTGTCGTTGTCCCGAAGAGCCTCAAGGATTAACTCGCGTTTTAGTTCGTCGAGTCTTTCATAGAAATTCCCTTTCTTTGCTTCTCTCCTGCCGGCGCCCAGTATTTCTTCGGGCAATAAATCCGCGGTTAACATGTCTGAAGGAGAAAGTAAAACGGAGCGGATGATGGCATTCTCCAGTTCCCTGATGTTGCCGGGCCAGTTATAATCCATCAGGCATTTCATAAATTTCGTATCCATGCCGACAATGGTTTTATTGTTCTCCAGCGCGTATTTTTGCAGGAAATGCTCCGCCAGCAAAGGAATATCCTCTTTTCTCTCCTTCAATGGCGGGAGATGGATGTTAATGATATTCAGACGGTAGTACAGGTCTTCCCTGAATTCATTCGTTTGTACCTTTTCTTTCAGGTCGACGTTGGTGGCCACGATGATTCGGACATCGACTTTAACGGTCTTATTGCCGCCCAGGGGTTGAATCTCTTTTTCCTGGAGCACCCGCAATATCTTGGTCTGGGTGTCGTTGTCCAGGTTGGCGATTTCATCCAGGAACAGGGTGCCGGTATGGGCTTCCTCGAAAATTCCTTTTTTGTCGGCGTAAGCCCCGGTAAAAGCGCCTTTTTTGTATCCGAACAAAATGCTCTCGAATAGGGTGGGCGGGATATTGCTGGAATTGAAAGAGAAAAAGGGTTTGTCCCTCCGGTTTGAATTGCGGTATATGGCTTTGGCGATCAATTCTTTGCCGGTGCCGCTGTCGCCGGTAATCAACACGGTGGAATTGGTGTTGGCCACACTCTCGACATTGGAAAGCACACGGTCCAACGCCGGGCTTTTCCCGATAATATTCTTGAAAGAAAACCGCTGATCCAGCATCTTTTTCAACTGGATATTCTCTTTATTCATGTTTCTTTCTTTGAGAATCCGTTCGATTTTATGTTTGATTTCGACATTATTAAAGGGCTTTTGCAGGTAATCAACAGCCCCCAGCTTAATGGCTTCAATGGCCGATTCAATGGTGCCGTAAGCGGTTAAGAAGATGCACCTGATATCCGGGTCGTCCTTTTTTAGCATGGTGAAAATCTCGATCCCGGACGTCCCGGGAATCATCAGGTCCATAATAACCACATCGACGCCGGGATGGTGGTTGGATTTGGCTTGACTTTTATTTTCGGAAACGATCAACTGGTATTCAGGTTCCCGGAATATGCGCCGGAAAATGTCATGAATAATATTCTCATCATCCACCAGGTGGATTATTCTCGCGCTCATGGTTTTATACTCCTTAAGGGATTGTTCATGGGAAAGGTAATGGTGAAAGTGGAGCCCCTGTCGATCCTGCTGGCGGCTTTTATTTCACCGTAATGTTCTTCCACGATGGCATAAACAATGGACAAGCCCAAACCTGTGCCTTTACCTTGTTCCTTGGTGGTAAAAAACGGGTCGAAAATCTTGTCCAGGTATTGGGTGTCGATGCCTTTCCCATTATCTTTGACGCGGACGATGACTTCATCATCCGTCTCCAGGCCGTAAATGGAAATTACCCCCTCATCGTGGGTAATGGCATCGATGGCGTTCAACAATAAATTGATAAACATCTGCTGCAGCCGGGAGGAAAAACCGTACAACTTGTATTTAAAATGGAAATCTTTTTTTAATTGGATATTTCTCTCTTTTAGTTTATGTTCAACCAGTGCAATACTTTCATTGATCACCAGGTTGAGGTCGACCTCCATAGGCCGTTCCCCTTTTTGCCGCGAGAAATCCAGCAGCGACCGAATGATTTTGTTGGCCCGCAGCACTTGTTCCTGGATCCTGGCGATCAACTCGATATTCTCCGGGTCCTGGGGATTATCCAATATGAATTGACAATAGGAAGAGATACCGGTTAACGGAGTATTGACTTCATGGGCAATGCCGGCGGACAATAATCCCAATGAAGCCATTTTCTCAGAGGTCGCCAACTGGTCCTGGATAAAGATTTTTTCCGTCATGTCTTCAAACACCAGGATCGTGCCCATGCGCCGGCCCATACTGTCTTTGAGGGGCGAGATATAAATATCGAATATCAATTCCTCTCCCTGGATTTCAATGGCGACATTCGTTAACGATGAAATCTCTTCTTTTTGCCGGTAAATTTTTTTCCAGACATCGATGCCGAAAATGGCATGGGCTTTTTTATTTATAGCCGCTTCCGCGGGGATATTGAATTTCAGCTCCATAATATTATTCCAGGTCTTGATAATATAAAGATCCGTCAACACCACGATGCCCAGGTTGATATTCTCGATAATATTCTCGTTAAACTCTTTCAATAAACGTATTTCTTCGAATTTGCTCTTCAACTCCGAATAGAGGGAGGCGTTCTCCACGGACAAGCTCAGGGACGATGCCATATTCAACAACAATTCCCAATCTTCCACCGAAAGATAAGTGCCGTCCTCTTTTAATCCGAAAGCCACCAGCCCGATCAGCCGGTCCGGCGTCTTTAAGGGCAAGAACTGGGAATAGTTCATCTCTTTCATCACTTCGTAATCTTTCGGGTATCTCCGCTTGAATTCGGCGGTGGAGTAAAACGCCAGGTAGGCGTTCCTGAACAGGTCGCGGCGGAAACTGCGTGATAAAAGAATTTTATCCTTACGGGGCAAGGAATAGAAAACGTTTTTCCGCTGGTGGAGTATAAAAGCGCTCGATTCCAATAGAAATCCCCGGTTGATGGTATTGATAAAACTGGTGGAAAGGGAATATAAATCGCGTTCTGTGGGCAGGGATTCGATCAATTCTTTTAGTTTTCTTTTGAAATTAAATGCGCCCCGGAAGAAGATTTTTTCAAAGTAAAAATGCGCTGTTTTTTCAATGGGCCTATAAAGTAAACCGGCCGTTAAAATAGCCGTAATGGACCAAAAAATACCCAGTAATTTATTCTTTTCGATGGTGCTGCCCAGGAAAAAATAGATGCCGAAGATAAAGGGAAAAATAAAGGTTACGGCAACGGTTTTTTTGATAACATCCTCGATATCGGTGAATCTCCGGTGGCCCAGGTAATAAGTCAAGGTTAAGGGCATGAATCCCAGCAGCAATAAACTTAAATTTAAATAAATGCTGGGGATGCTCAATATGAAATTAAAGATCAACAATGAAGCCATACTAATGGTGATACCGGCCAAAGGTAATAGAAACCGTTTTTCTTTTTTAGAGAAAATCAGGATCAAATTGGAAATGATGAAAAATATCAGCGAAATATAGAGATATAGGGCAAAATACTGTAGAGAGATCTGTCTGAAATGGTTAATGGACCGGAGCAAATTATCCGCGTCCAGGTGGGTCATATTGCCGAATAAAAAAAAGATATTCAGCCCCAGGATCGCTGACGGGACAACGTAAATTATCGATTGCAGGAATTTGGGATTGAGTTTTTTCATTATAAAGGACCGGATGGGATAGTAAAGGGAATAATGCAGGAGCAGGGCAGGGAAAAAGAGAAATGAGACTGTGTCCAGGAAGAGATAGATAAAATCCGTGGTATTATAGACGCCGGTGGGAGAGAAAATCAAAAAGCCGGAAAAGGTGAGGGCTAATAAATAAAAATTGGCAGGCGGGGAAAAAGCCTTTTTATCCTTCAGGCTGATATTGATTATTCGCAGGCTCAGGAGGATCATGAGTATCCCGGAAAACACCAGGATATAGTAAGATAACGGCGTATAACGGGTCGATATCTCGACGCCTATGATCTTTAATATTCCCCCCCTTTCGATCTCATAGGTGTAGTATTTTTTCTGGGCAATGGCCCGCTGGAGATCGATTTTGTTCTTGATGACGTATTTATGGACGGATAAGAGGATATCGCCTTTTTTTATAGGGGAGTCTTCGGGCGTCTCTACACATACAAGCCCTTCTTCGGAAGTTTCCCAGGTAACGTTATCCGTGGGTTCCGTCCACTGCATTTTCTGGAAAATATTGACCAGGCAGAGGATCACGAATAATAAAAATACAAAGTACCAGGGATATTTTCGTATCATAAAAAGATGGTAGTCTTAGATAGCCGGAAGGCCCAAATGATTTTTTCTTTGTCCGAAAGGGGGGGAAGTTGTTTCTGGTATGATTTCCTGTCAAAAATCTCCTGGTCATCGACGAAATAATTTTCGTCTTCCACTTCCTCGCTGCCCCCTTCATTGCCCTTCAAATCCAGTTTTTTTTGTTCCACTGCCGTCGAATTCCCAGTTTCAGCGTCGGTTTCCGTTTGGTCACGTTGGTTACGTTGGACACTTTGGTCTTGTGGTTCACTTTGCCTTTTATTAGAAAATGCCTCCTGCGAAAAAAGCATATACGCCAAGTAGAAACTAAGACCTACTATTAAAATGATCGCTCCATATTTCTTCATGAAATAATTATATCAACTTATAGTGCTTTTGAAAAGCAGGAATTGAAAAAAATCCGAAACCTGGAAAGATGGAAGGAGAAAAATAAGGGGACAGGCGAATTTTTATTCTAAAATTGCGGCTAAATTCTTCAGGGCATGGGCAAAAGGTAAAATTTCAATACCCTGCTGTCTCATATACTTATCTCCACCATAAATCAGATAAGCTTTCGCCATTGGATATTCTCGAATAAAGGAGAAAAATAAGGAATAAGGGGACAGGCGAATTTTTTGGACTAAAGCCCTACCATTATGATTGTTTTATCGCCCACTGCCATTTCTTGATAATAGAGCTTTTCTTCCCATTCCGCGGGACCGGGATCGAAAATCACCAGGTACCCTTGTTTTAATCCCAACCGGTCCAGGTAACGTCCCAATTGTTTCTTTCCATCCTCAATGGTATATTTATCCCGTAGAATTTTTAATTCCAGGGCAAATTCCTGCTTTTTGAATTTGACCAGTAAATCGATACGGCCATTGCCTAAAGCCATTTCCCGGGTAATCTCGCCCCCGGAATTAATAACTCTCTGTAAAAACGCCATCAACAGCAAATGATGGGCCGATTCCTTGTATTCATAACGATCCAGCCAGGCCCCGCTGTTCCGCCGGTAAAATTCCTGGAATTCTTTCAATAACTTTTCCATATCCAATGAACCGTCATCTTTTACAAACCACTGGGTTTGAATCTCTTCCGGGATAGTGGATTGAATGGCGGAGGCCATAATCCTGGGTATGATTTCCGCATAAATAGGATTGGCGAATTTCAGGGGATCGGTTTGACCCACTATTCCCAGGTCCCTGACATACATTATATCGTCATCCAGTACATCGGATATGATATTGTCACCGTTTACAATAGCCTGGACGATATTTTTAACCCTATCTTCCTTTAATTTGTCCATCAGGCTGTCCAGGTGAGTGTCCCGCCGCAAAATCAACTGATTTTTAGCTTCCTCCAGGATATCAAGGGTTATGGCTTTCGAATAATCATCACCCAATATTTTAGAAACGACCTGGCGGGCCAGGGCATTGGTCAGCCAGGGCTGGCCGCCGGATAACCGGGATATTTCTTCCTTTACTTCCGTGGGGAATACCTGGCCGGTCTCCGTGGTATGCTGTTCCAGTAATTCGTGTACTTCTTGTCTGGAAAAATTCTTCAAAAGGAGGGAATCGGATTTAATATTAAATGGCGAAGCCGTGCCTAAAGATGCAGACCCTTCACGGATTTTGGCTTTATATTCCCTTACATCCCGCAGCCCGATCAGGGCCACGGAAGAGGGGAAAAATTTCGGTCTGCCCTGGTAGCCGTCTCTCAATTGCCTGAGAATGGAAATGAGCACATCATCCATTAAGGCATCGATTTCATCGATAAAAAGGACAATCGGTTTTTCCTGGCCGACGCTCCAGGTTTGCAGGTAATTGTATAAATCCGGGAAGTTCTTTCCCGTTGGATTTATCGGACGGTACGTTTCTTCCAACTGACGGGTTGAAGAATTAAATATAGCATTCATGACGGTGTTATTGGCAGTTTCGAGGGTCATGCCCGCGACCCCGGCCCGCTCAAACGAAACCACCAGGGCGATGTATTTACCTTCGGCGTTGAGTTTGCGGGCCAACGCATGAAGGTAAGTTGTTTTCCCGGTTTGCCGGGGCGCATGAAGGGTGAAATAGAGCTTTTCTTCGATTAATTGCTCTACTTCTTGCATTCTTTTGAGAGGATTCACCATATAATGATCCTCC
>JAUPLE010000586.1 GCA_030837085.1 Acidobacteriota bacterium
CATCATTCAAAAAGCTTCCGGCCAACCGTTAGAGATCTTTTTAAAGCAAAACATCTTCGATCCCCTGGGTATGAAGAGCTCATTCGCCTATAACCTGAAGATGAAACAATGTCCCGGGGAGAGAGCCATGGGATTCATTATGAGAGATTCCACGCCGTCTCCTTTCGACCTCAATTACCTGGACGGCGTTATGGGCGACGGCAATGTTTATTGTTCTGCCGAAGACCTATTTATATGGGACCAGGCATTATATACGGAAAAATTGGTCAAAAAGGCCGCCCTGGCACTGGCGTTTACTCCCGGGAAGCTGAACAACGGCAGTTCCACCGATTATGGATTCGGTTGGGGCCTCTCAGGGGATCAAAAAAGCGTCCGTCACACGGGGGCCTGGGTTGGTTTCCGGTCATTTATTTACAGGGACATGTCTAAAAACAGCGCCCTGATTATCCTGGATAATTCGACCAATCGTTACTTCAGCCAGATAACCCGCACCCTTTTCGAATACGTAATAAATTAGCCGTTGGCTTTTAACTGGGCCACGATTTCATCTTTCACCCGCGGCCAGTCTTCGATAGGGACCTGGCAGGAACCGACCGCGGGATGACCGCCGCCGCCGTAATTTAGCAGCATCTTCCCGATATCGGTTTTACATGAGCGGGATATAACATTGGCGCCGCAGGTAATGACGATATTTTGCTTTTTATGACCCCAGATAATGCGGACAGAGACATTTTGATCAGGAAAGAGCACAAATTCCTTGAACCGGTTCCCGGGCAAAATTTCCGGGACATTAAGAAGATTGGTTACCAGGACATTGCTATCCGCTATGGCATTACTTTTCATCATGTTTTCGAATTGTTTTTCATAATGGAAATAGCGGTCCACCCGTTCGCGGACATCCGGTTCCGCCAGGATTTCGCCGGATTTTTTTGTCCGGCAGTAATCGATCATGTTTTCCATGAGGCGGTAGTTGGAGATGCGGTAATCCTTGTACCGTCCCAGGCCGGTCCTGGGGTCCATGATAAAGGAAAGTAACATCCAGTCCGAGGGATGCATGATATCTTCGGTGGTTAATTGACCGCTGTCACTGCGGTCTACCGCATCCATCAGGCCGGATTCATCGAACCTGGCGAACCGTTCCGGGCCGCCGTAGTACTTATATATAACGCGGGCGCAACTGGGGGCTTCCTCGCTTTTCCCTTTATAATTGAATTCTTTAGATAATTTCAATCGGTCCCATTCACTGACATGGTGGTCGAACCATAGGCCGCAGCCGGGTACAAATGGTATATTGGCCAGCACATCGTTTTCAGTCACGATGACTTTCCCGTCCACGACATCCCTGGGATGCACGAATTGATACGTATCGACGATCCCTGCTTCTACCAACAATACGCCGCAAACCAATCCGTCAAAATCTGATCTTGTCAATAAGCGCATTTTATCTCCATATCTAACTCACATAAGGCTTCACCTGTTTTAATCAGAAGGCTTATTCCATTCAAAAAGTTTAGAGTAGATTTTACAAAGAAAAGAAAATTTTGTAAAGTAAAAAAGTCTAAATTTTAGACTTTTTTGAAAACATTTTTCCGGCGCCCCTATCCTTTCTAAAAAAAAATCAGGAACTATTGCTTTTTCTTTGTATTTCATTTACAATGGGTACATGATAGAAATTGACGTTACGATAAGTGAGTATCTAAGACCAATTGATATCACTCGTACCTTGATTTCCATCATAAATCTCGGAAAAAGAAAAAGGAGTCTATTATGAACATTTATGTTGGCAACTTATCACGCCAGGCAACGGGTGATGATTTGCGTGAAGCGTTTGAAGCGTTCGGCCAGGTGGATACAGCTCATGTGGTTAAAGACAAGTTTACCGGTGAATCAAGGGGATTCGGTTTCGTAGAAATGTCCTCTGGAGATGAAGCCAAGGCCGCTATTGAAGGGATGAACGGTAAAGATTTTATGGGTCGCACCATTAATGTAAGTGAAGCCCGTCCTCGCAACGATCGCAGGCCCAACGGCGGCGGTGGTGGCGGCGGCGGCGGTGGCAGAGGGAGAGGAAGGGGCTTCGGTGGCGGCGGTGGCGGCGGCGGCGGCGGTCGTCGTTATTAATCGCTTAATCCATCCAATTCCTAATCTCCAAATCTCTTATTCCCAATGAAATACTATTTGAAGGCGAATATCTATACGTGTTCAGTGGGAAGGAGAAAAAACGGAGCAAACAAAAAGGGGATATCGTAAAGGCTTATTTTCCCGGCAAATGATATCGAACTTGCAGCAAATGCGGCTTACCTGTCCAAAGTAAAAAGTAAAACAGATGGGTAAGCCGTTTGTTTATTAGGCGACTCTTAGGAGATAATAATTCTTTTTGCCTTTCTGGATTAAGATATACTTACCGTTTAAAACAACATCCGCCCTGATTGTTTCGCCTATATCGGTAAGTTTGCGCTTATTGAGACTAATCCCACCGCCCTGGAGCATACGCCGCGCCTCTCCCTTGGAAGGAAAAATCGGGGTTTTGACAGCCAACAAATCGATTATATTGATCCCGTTTTCCAGGTCTTCCCGGGAAACGGTAAATTGGGGCACTCCTTCGAAAATGGACAGGAAATCAT
Source organism: Acidobacteriota bacterium (assembly GCA_030837085.1). Lineage (GTDB taxonomy): Bacteria > Acidobacteriota > Aminicenantia > UBA2199 > UBA2199 > JAKAGC01. Next base: position 2,622 of record JAUPLE010000586.1, read on the forward strand.
CTTCGGATAGTTTAGTCAGGGTTTCTTGCGTCCCTTCGCCGAATAATACCTGGGAGGCTTCCACCGCAGCCTGGTAATCTTCTTCCGAATGGACCAGGACCGTCACCTCCCGGCCCAGCCTCTTTTGCAATATGCGCAAATGGGGCGCCACCCGGTGCTCTTCGATCAACGCCTCGATCTCTTCGCGGGAGAGCATGGTAAAAATCTTGATATATTTTTCGGCGTCCTCATCCGAGGTATTGAGCCAGAACTGGTAGAATTTATAGGGCGATGTGTATTGGGGTGAGAGCCAGACATTGCCTTTTTCGGTTTTCCCGAATTTCCCGCCGTCAGCTTTGGTAATCAACGGCCATGTCAGGGCAAAAACTTCGCCCCCGGCTTTGCGGCGAATTAGTTCTGTCCCGGCGGTTATATTCCCCCACTGGTCGGAACCACCCATCTGCAGTTTGCAATTCTTCTGACTAAAGAGGTAATAGAAATCATAAGCCTGCAATAATTGATACGAGAACTCGGTAAAGGACAACCCGGTATCCATGCGCTTTTTAACGGAATCCTTGGCCATCATGTAATTAACGGTCAGGTACTTGCCTACTTCCCGCAAAAATGAGAGGAGATTAAAATCCTTTGTCCAATCGTAGTTATTGACCATTTCCGCGCCGTTTTCCATTTGGCTGTCGAAATCCAGCAGTTTGACCAGTTGCTTTTTGATGCCATCCTGGTTTTTCCTGAGGGCACCTTCTTCCAGGAGGTTTCGTTCTTCGGATTTGCCCGAGGGGTCACCCACCATGCCGGTGGCGCCGCCCACCAGGCAAATGGGTTTATGCCCGGCCCGCTGGAAATGTTTCAGCATCATGATCGACACCAGGTGCCCGATGTGAAGTGAATCGGCGGTGGGATCAATGCCCACGTAAGCGGTGGTCATCTCTTTTTGAAGTTGTTCTTCAGTGCCGGGCATGATATCGTGTATCATGCCCCGCCACATAAGCTCTTCAACGAAACTCATACCAGGCTTCTTCCGACTTCGATGGCCCTGATATTCTGCTCCAGGAAATCCCGGGGCGCCCATTCTTTTATAAAATTCAACATATTCTGATAATCGATAATATTGGTTAATTTCTGGGTCATGGCCACGGTCACTACCGAAGTCAGGATCACATTACCGACTGCTTTTTTGGTCTCATTAATGAGAGGGACCTGGTATAGCTTCCAATTGCGCGTATCACCGACTTCTTTGACCAGGTTGGAATCCAGGATAACGATGGCGTCGTCTTTGATCAGGTTCTTGTAGAGATCAAAAGGTTTTTGCCCCGTACAGACAAAGAAATCAATGGCGCTGGCCTGGGGGAAAATGATTCGCTGATCGGAAATAATCACGTCTACTTTTGTCGGGCCGCCGCGGACTGTTGCCGTATAGGTGGGACTTTCCAGGGCGAATTTATTTTCCACTTCAACCGCGATATCCACCAACAGGGCCCCAGCAGTCACGATACCCTGCCCGCCGATGGCCGCATATCTGATTTCATACCTATTCATTGTGTCCCCCTGCTTTTTGAGCGGCTTCTTTTGCCCCGGGTATAATATGTTTATGGTATAGTTCCGAATATTCCAGTCGTTCCGTATCTTCTTTCAATATACCCACCGGGTATTTATGATCTCTTTCTTCCGGCGCTAATTTATCATACTGGGCCTGGGTAACGGTCCGGCCGGCAATCCAGCGGCACATGGTAAGGGGATCTTTCATTTTGTTCCTCCTGCCCAGGTTGATATGGCAATTGCTGATGACTTCCACCACAGAAAAACCTTTATGTTGGAAGGATTTTTTGATGACGTCCCTGAGGGGTTTCATGCGGTTAACGGTTTCCCTGGCCACAAACGACGCCTTGCAGGCGATTAACAATTCACTGGCCATGAATTTAGGTTCGATATTCCCGTAAGGGGTGGTTTCGGTAATGAATCCCTGGGGGGTGAGAGGGGAACACTGTCCGCCGGTCATGCCGTAAATGCCGTTGTTGATCAGTATCATCTTGATGCCGATATTTCGCCTGGCGGCATGAATTAAATGGTTGCCGCCGATAGCCAGGGCGTCGCCGTCGCCTGATATGACCACCACTGTTTTTTCCGGCCGCGCCAGTTTGATGCCGGTGGCAAATGTCAATGCACGGCCGTGGGTGACGTGGAGGGTGTTGGTATTAAAGTAGGTGGGCATCCTGCCGGAACACCCGATACCTGAAACCACCACGATATCGTCGGGTTCGATCTTAAGTTCGGAAAAAGACATGGCAATGGCTTTTAACACGATACCGTCCCCGCAGCCCGGGCACCAGGGCGAGGGAAATGTCCTGTATCTTATGTATCTTTCATAGTCTCTCATTTGTAGAACTCCTTTACTGCGTTTAATACTTCCTGCGGTGTGAAGGCGATCCCATTGGCCCGCAGCAGTGCTCTTTTTTCCACATCATCGGTGGACACCCGTTCGACTTCATTCATCATCTGTCCCATGTTCATTTCCACGGTGAGCACTTTTTTGATGCGTTTGAACCGGTCCTGCAATTGCTTTTTGGGGAAAGGCCAGATGGTCAATGCCTGGAACAGTCCTACTTTTAGTCCTTGTTCCCGGGCAAGTTGAACCGCGGCCAGGGAAGACCGGGCAGAGATGCCGAAGCTGAAGATCATAATTTCGGCGTCATCCATATTATATTCGTTGAATGCGATGATGTCGTCCAGGTAGTGGTACACTTTCTGCATTCTCAGGGTCTGCATTTTATGAACGGTATTGGGTTCGATGGTTGGCCAGCCGTGGGCGTCATGTTCCAGGCTGTCCACATGAATGGGGTATCCTTTGAAGAAGTCTACCCTGGGGGGTTTTTCGCCGATTTCCCGGTCGTAGATATTCAGATCTTTCACTACATTATCTTTTTGCGAGTAGATGGAGATATCTTTGGTATCCGGGATTTCGATGTCTTCATGGGCTTTGGCAATAATCTCATCCATGAGAATGGTGACGGGGCACCAGTATTTTTCCGCCAGGTTGAAGGCGCGGATGGTTTCGCTATAAATTTCATCGGCAAAGGCGGGGTAAACGGCAATGGCCGGATAGTCGCCGTGGCTGCCCCAACGTGCTTGCATCATGTCTGCCTGGGCGGGTTTGGTGGGCAATCCCGTCGAGGGGCCCCCCCTCTGGACATTAATGATCACCAGGGGGATTTCCGCCATTTCGGCCATCCCGAGGTGTTCCTGCATCAGGGAATAGCCCGGTCCGCTGGTGGCTGTCAGCACTTTCCTCCCAGCCAGGGAAGCGCCGATACAGGCGCCCAGGGAAGCGATCTCATCTTCCATCTGGATGAAAGGAAATCCTAACCTGGGTAATTCTTTCGACATGTATTGGGCAACTTCCGATGAAGGTGTGATGGGGTAACCGGCGAAAAAATTACACCCCGCGGCAACAGCCGCCTTTGCTGCAATGATATTTCCCTGTAATACTTTTCGTTTACTCATTGTTTACCTTCTTCGACTTTAACGTTTTCATTTTCATTGTCTTCATAATTGACAAAAATGGCAAAATCAGGGCACCTGTCCTCGCACATTTTGCAGCCGATGCAATATTCTTCGGCATCTACCTTGATGGATACCCCGAATTTGTTTTCAGGATCATCTTCCAGCAGTAATGTACCGGTGGGGCAGACATCGACGCATAGGCTGCACCCTTTACAATAGACAGGAACTACTGTAATTTTGTTACGCTTCGGGAATGGTTTTTTCTTTGCCCGGCGTGCGAGGGCCTCCTCGTTAGCTTGTAATTCAAATTTTTCCATTAATCACCTCAATTGATGGGCGCTCTAATAATAGAGCGTATTTTTTACTGGCGTTGGACCTGACGGTCCTTATATTAGAAAATATCGTTTTGATTGTAACCATTTTTCCTAATTGTTTAGAATATGTTTAGAAGGGATAATACCACAATTGTGAGTTCTTGAAAATATCTTTTCTTATTTTTTTTTATTTTTTATAAGTGGATCGCTCTATATTTATTACAAACGAGGAAAGGGCAGGCACGGGGGCCGCCACTAACGCCCCTACGCAATCACGGAATTACTTTCCCACCGCATATTGAAATAATGGTATTCACAAAGGCTTTTAGTTCCGGGCATTGCCCTATAGAAACGGAGAGATCGTTGTTCCGTAAGATTCGGTCTGCATCGCGTGGTTTGACATAACTATCGCGGCATTTTCCCGCTTCAAAGATCGCCTTTATTCGATGTGCGGGCGGATTGTTATGATTGACTTCTTCAGGATTATTTCCCGGCGCCGCCTGGGGGAATCGCGCCAACTCCTGGATAGTTTGCCAATACGGGAGAAGCCAGGCTTCGAAATCATATTGCGCGGCGTGTGGATGGAACCTGGGTTCTTCACCAACCCACTGCCGCATTTTATTCTTGGCATCTCCTGCATTTTTGAACTCCGGGGGTCGGCTGCCTGTATAAACATCCGTTAGTGCGATGACATGGTCCGCCGCATTACTTCCACTCAACAAATTCCGCACGACGCGCTTGAGTTTGTCCCCGGTGGGGATCCTGCCATCGCAAGGAATCGGGTCGAGTTTGGGCATGTTGCCCTCCAGGTGAGTTTGCAGATATTTTCTAAGGTAAGGTAGAAATGCCCTTTCTGTATTGCCTTCGACGATGATGGCGATTTTCATGCTCGACCTCCCATCCGCCCCATCCGCCAAACCTCATCAAGACTGTATTCTTTCAGCCATTCCTCCAGGTCTATCGTGTCGGCCCACCGGGCGAGTGCGCAGCCGTCTTCATCGATATCCATCACAACGACTTCCCGGGGTTCGAGAAAGCGAATCAACCTGTCAGAGTGCGTGGCGACAATAATCTGGGTTCTTAGGGCTGTTTCTCTCATGAGATCGGCCAGGAGGCTCAGTAATTCGGGATGCAGGCTGACCTCAGGTTCATCGATCATGGTTATGGTTGAAAGGTTCGGACTTTGCAGTAATGACGCCAGCCATAGGAACCGCAGCGTTCCTTCAGAAAGCTGATGGGCGTAGATAGGGTCTTTGAATTGCTTCTCTTTCCAGGTCAATGACAGCATCCCCGCCGCTGCCGGTGGAAAGTTGAGTCCCTCAAAACCGGGAAAGGCAGCCCGTAAACTGTCCTCGATGGTCTCGTAACGGTCATGGTTACTTTCACGAAGATTATAAAGAAAGGAAACCAGGTCCTCGCCGTTTTCGCCCGGCAGCAGGGCTGGTTTCATTTGTTGGGGAAGTTTTACCGGGGCGCGTGGACCGACATCCAGGGCATGATATTGCCAAACAGAACTTAGTGTTCGCCGTAGTTCCTCAGGGTGATTAAACATTTTGGGAACCTGGGAAAGAGAGGATTCTAACGGATTATGTTCCCAATCAGGCCTGACAATTTTATTGGCCTTTGTATCAAAATATTTGATGTCATCATAGTGGGATTCAATATGCTTGAAAGGTCCGGGATGTTTATCTTCTTTCTTTTGTGTAAGACTCTCCAGGGGAATGGCGTATCCCTGGCCTCTTGCTTCGATTTCCAGTTGATATTCCAATGGTTGGAAGCCGGGGCATTCCATTCTGGCCTCCAGGGCAATCTTTTTGGACTGGCCGCGGGTGGACACTTCGGCAACACCGCCGAGACCGTTTAATCCCATGTTCAACTTCCCAGCCGCTGATGCAGAAAGAAGTGATACGGCATCCAGGATTGAAGTCTTGCCGACGCTATTGGCGCCGATCAGGACCATTAATGGTCGCATTTCGATTTCGATTTCACGTAGTCTTCGAAACCCTGCTATGCGGATTTTTTTTACTTTATGCATCGTTACGCCTCCTGGTCGCCTGGCCGCGGCTTCTTAACTTATATTGTTTTACTTTGCGCATATTTTCTTTTATCATATAAGCAAGGTTATTTCAAGCTTTTTTGAACAAAAGTTTTAGGAGGTCCAGCGGCGCGGGGACGCGAGGAGCCTATTGAAGGGAATAGGCGGCGCCATTTCGCGGCACTCTACCAATTTGTGCCCTGCTTTGAATTTATAATAACTTTTCAAATGCTGCGATAGACAATCGCGCTTGCTTTAATATATGTGCGAGAGTCGATCTCTTTAAAGGACGATGAGCAGGTATAGTTATTTTGAGCACTTCATCGTAAGCCCTTTTCTGCAAACGGATGTGGCTGCCTTTTTGGCGAATTAATACCCATCCATCTCTTCTTAACGCATTGATAACTTGTTCGTAGTTGAGACTGGGGACTTTTGTCATACGGCAATTTCTAAAAGCTCGGCATTTTTTACAAAAACCAGGTCATCTTCAACAGGTTCCAGGTAAAGGTCTATAGCTTCATGGATATTTCTTAGGGCCTCTTCGCGCGTATCCCCCTCGCTAATACAGCCCGGTAGGGATGGAACATATACGGTATATCCGCCCTCGTCACTGGGTTCTAAAATGACTTTAAGTCTCATTTTTCACCTCAAAAGCACGGTTTTATCTTTATAAATTATGACTCCCTCATTATAATATTATTCTTTCAACTTAGCAACCTATCCTGCAAGAGAAAAAATTGAGCCCCGCGGCGCGGGGGCCGCCACTAACGCCCCTACCTCACACTAAAAGGCGCACTCGCGCCGAGCCGCGTGCCGCAGTGCGCCTGCATTAAAGGGTTCGCCGTCGAATTCGATTTGCTTGGTATTGGGGTGCTTTTGTAGGTAATCGGTGATATTCATCCAGCGAATCTCGCCTTCGGAATTACGAATCACCAACATCACAGAGTAGGCGAGCGATTGCCAGTGTACTCCATGCCGTGGCTTCTTGATAGTGAAAATTTCTTTATTATCTCCTTTCCGTTTGTATAGATAAGAATCACCTGATTTTAATTGCAGGTAGACTTTTTGGCCGCTGGCCTGGCCTTTCTCATTTTTAAATTCGAGTTCGGCATCGATGCCGTGGTCGTGGGAGAGTTCGCGGTAAATATGTCCGGCTTCACCGGTAATGGCTTTGGCCTGACCTTCCAGGATCAGTTCCAGGCTCTCGTTGTCCAGCTTACGTTTGGCTTCTTCGTCCATGGCCCGCACTTTCTCCAGGAACTCGGACGAGGCAAACTTCTGCTCGATGGAATCGATGAGTGCGAACCGTTTCTCACAGACTAGGCACATGATATCTTTGAATCCACGTTCCAGGCGTATTTTCACTGCTTCACGGGCTTCTACGGGGGTATGGCAGTGGGGACAAACGTAAGACCGCCGGCGTTCCACGGTTTCGGAACGTTTTAACAGGTGCTCGTGGATGTATTTGATAAACGAGACCTGGGTGTCTTCCGGGACCCCGGATTCGAAATAGACCGCCAGTTCCGCGGTATCGTCGGCGATTTTGGTCAGCATGAACCCGGCTTGTTTAC
>JAUPLE010000063.1 GCA_030837085.1 Acidobacteriota bacterium
GGGCTTCCCAGGACCAGGATGTTTTCGCCTTGCTCGAAACCGGTGTCTTTTTTTCCCTCGATTACAATCGGGAGTAATTCGTCCAGCCCTTTAATGCCGGATTTAAGGGCTTGTTTTTCTTCTTCCTTTTTTCTGTCTTCTTCTTTTTTCTTTCGGTGAGCTACTTCGAGATGCATCTGGATATTGGGGAATACTTCAATGATGGGTTTATCAAGTTCTTCCGGTTTTCCTCTGTCCTCTTCGGAGATACCTTTTATTTTGAAGGGGTGCCTGCCGCCGGCAAACTCCCTGCCGCGCATCTTGGTTATCTCCAGTTCCCGCTTACCATCCTTATAATGGAGGCAAATTACGCCGTCTGAGTCGAAAGATTCGAAACCAATACCATTGGGAATACCATCTCCTATAAGGATGGAGGTAATCCCCCGCACGGTTAATACCTTGATCAAGCGGTTAAAGATTTCACGGCAGAATTCAGGGGGAACCAGACGTAAAAAATAACCCAGGTTATCGATGGCCACCAGGTCCGGTGAAAATTCGTCCAGGATGTTGAGCAAGTGTTTAAAGAATTTATCCGGGTCATTGAGATAAGTTTTACCTTGCAATGTACTCAAGGAACGGACGCAGGCTGCGATATCCTGGTATTCCCAACCCAAAGGTTTGAAATCATCTGCCAATCGCTGGATATCTCCTGAAAACGTTAAATACAAGGCGATCTCTTCCGGCAACCTTTGCAAACGGACCTGGCGTATAATATCAAGGGCCAGGGTGGTTTTCCCGGAACCCGGGGGACCTACCAGGAGTAACGATTTTCGGAGCGGCAGCCCCCACATATTCTCCTTTTCGAATGGGCAAAGAATTTGATCGAGACCTTTAATATTTGTTTTAATTCTCTCATTGTTCAATTCGGAATAAAGGGCCAGGGGTTTACCAAAGCGGTCGATGTCCCTTATTTTCGACACCATTTCCGAGCGTTGGAAATCGAACTCTTTGAGAACTTTTTCAACGATGGAATAATTGGCCGGTTCAAGGTTGATTTTATACGTTTCGGCTTTATCATCCAGCAAGAGATACTTTTCATGTTCCAGCCATCCGCAGTATTTGAGGATTCTTCCCCGGTCCAGGCCGGAAATAGCTACGATATCGTCAATTGTTAAAGATTCTCCTCTCAAATGCCTGAAAAGGTTGAGTAAATAGGCAATATCTAAACTTACCGGTATGAAGCGTGCTCTGCTTTCATGGGGATAAAATATTGTACCGCTGGGTAGTTTATTTCTATCTTTCACCGCATCTTCTTTCCACAGCTTCACCCCCTCTCTTGCCTGCCGCGAAAGGCTGAGCCTTATTCGTTTTCCTTTTAATTCTCTCAGGCATTCCTTTCTCCTGTCATAATCAAAAGCAGGATTTATAGATTTTCGACAAAGGACGCCATAGCGATTCGCCCGCAGCATAAACGAATATTTTTCCCAACCGGGATAACTTGCCTGACAAGTGTCTTTTTCAAATATCGACATAACCTCTTCTGCAAGAGGGCACTTCTTCGATGGGTCTAATCCAGTGCTACTAGTGCATGAAAAGGTTTTGACCGTTTTTTCAAGAACTTTATTTATCTTTTCACTCACATCATCAAATTTTAATTCTTTCTCACCGGTTTTTAAGCACTCTTCGCAAATCTTTCTCAAGCAATAGGTCAATCTCTCTTTGCGACTTTCAAGTCCGATTATTCGCAACGGATTGCCATTTTTTTTATTTTCAGTCCGTTCGATAATAATGCGAAAATCTTCATTGTTGTTTTTTGCAATTCTGAGAGCCCGCTCGAGAGTATAAATAATGCCCAGTTCCTCGAAATCTTTTTCTGCTTTATACCTGAAATAGAGAAAATCTTTCCGGATACTTTCCGGGTAAAAGTAGGGGATTATTATCTTGACGCCTTGCTCTTCTGTGTTTTTACTATTAGCATCTTTGGGTATTGATTCTATTTTAGGTTCGCCAGTATAATAAAATTGGAACCACCTGGTCATCGATTGGGGGTGAAGCAAATTATCCCGGAGAACTTCCCGGTCGGTTATATCATCCAGAAGGACCTCAAGGTAAAAATAGCTCATCTGAAGTCGCTTTCTCGATATATCCAGTTTATCTCCCAGTTGAAGCAGGGCGGAAAGAATACTGAACCTATCGGGATCATCCGTTTCCTGGTTAGCATTAAGAAATTCATTTACTTCTTTTATTTCCGGGTTGGCTGTGGTCTCTTTTCCGAAAAAAGTAAGAGCGTCTTTCTCATAGGTCTCATCATCCACCGGTTTCGAGTCCTTCTTGAGATAATCTTTCAATTCAGATTTGAAAATATGGAGATGTTTTTCCTTTAATTGTTTGTGCCGCAGCGCCATCCATGCGGCACATTGGAGATATTCCATCCATTTCGGTTTTACTATGATAGAGCTGGCAGTTGAGGTGAGTGGAAAGTCAGCTTGCATTTTATTCAGTACAGTTTTAAAGAGGTCTTCCTTCTCAAAAATCTCTATTACTTTATCCCGATTTTTATAGTCAAATAAAGATCGAATAAAAAGAAACGAAATGACGTGGTGAGAGTTTTCAAGGGCATCCAGGACAGTTGCATTGTCTTTGAATTTTCCAGCCCTTATATCCGGGTGCATTATATGAAGACTCTTGCCGATATCGTGCAGGATGGCCGCGGCTATTAATATATTACCTTCATGTTCCTTTAATTGAAACCTGGCTTTATCACAGAATTTCCCAATAAATTCAAGGATATTGTTGACATGCTTGTACCATTTATTATGCAGCCGGTACACTTCTTCATAGCGAGGATTTGCAAAACATTTTATGGCTATCGATAATATATGCTCAAGGAATTCGTAGTCAATGCCATCTTTTAATCTGTCTGGAACAAGTTTCGATTTTAGCTCCCCAACCACAATGTTTTCATCTGTCATTGTCTCTCTCCATTTTTAATGCCCGCTATGAAAATTTTTGCCACCAAGAAACGGCACACCAAGACACCAAGGTTTTTTTAATAATAAACCTCTTGGTGTTCCTTTGTGCCTTCGTGCCTTTGTGGCTATTTTCCTAGAACCACACAATCCATCCTTTACGGGCCTTATCGATTTCACATCCTACCTCTTGCATCTCACGCGATTAATAAACGTAAAGACAACACTACCATAACCCGGAAAAAAAAGCAATCCCCACTGACTGAATTTTCCATGATTTTTTCTAGCCGCGAAGAACACGAAGACACGCTAAAAAAAAGCCTGACGTCTTGATGGCTAATATTTTCATCGTCTCCAATTGACTGCGCTAGACCCGCTATGAACTGCTATCTATTTGAAATTTTTTTGATTCTTTCCAATATTTTTATATCGGCCAAATCCTGGGGTCTCCCGGAAGCGTTCTTGTTATTAATTAAATCGTCAATGGAGATAAAAAAACAGGGAGCATCTCCATACTTACCTTCGACTTTGGTTTTCCAGGCGTCTGCAAATTCGACTCCTGAAATTGCTGTAATGATATCGATACGCAAGGGGGGATACCCAAGCTGAACAATTTGCCCTGCATTTTGAAAATCTTTTTCAGTTAACCCGATATCTCCGAATCCGAATGATTTTAGAGTATTGACGATTTTTATACTGTTTTCTTCGGATGCCTCTACGAAGATATCGATATCCTTTGTAAAGCGGGCGGTTGCATGAAAAGCAATCGCGAATCCACCCACTACAAGATACTTAACCTTGTTGCAGTTTAGCAATTCGATAAACTCTTTGAAATCTTTTTCTATTCTCATCTTTAAACGTATAATATTCGTCGCGTAATCGTTGTAAGATATCAAGCCTTTCTTCCGGGGACATTGCCAGGTCTTGTTGGAGGTCCCACGCTTCGGCTTCCTCGAAATTTCTTGAAATGTGAACGATTCTTTCCATACCTCTATTCTACCATATTTCAGCGTTTTTAGATAGTGTAATTTCCCTTTGCCGAAGAATAACTGCAAAAGTTCCGGTAGGCCAGGTGACATCCATAAAGAGCGAAGACACGGGATAATTCGCGTTTGGAGCTTCGAATTTAACTTTAACTCAACCGA
>JAUPLE010000587.1 GCA_030837085.1 Acidobacteriota bacterium
TGGAGATAATACCCTCGGAAGATACAAACCGGTTCTTAAAATCGGTTCCCTCAAGAAACTCCACCAATTTCAAATATTTCCCATACGTAAGACCATCCGCCGTGGGAGAATCGATGGAGTAATTCAAGGCGATCTTCTTAGGATCATGCTTCTGTAATAGGTTCAACAAATCATCTTTGGGAGAACCCTTGTAAGCGAATATCTCATCGAAAAGTTCCAGTCTTTTGAATTTTTCAATGTCCAGGTTGCCAACAATGGCGTATTTCTCCCCGGTTTTAAAGAACAGGAAAAAAGACAACCAGGTGGCGCCCGTTCCGATAATAAAATCCATAATGGGGTCCGAAAGCACTTCGGATTCTTTTTCCACCACCATCCAGAGATCGATGGCCGTATCTTTTTCATTTAAAATCTTTATTGCTTGTGCAATCTTTTCTTTTTCCATCCTATACTCCTTTTCCAGGTTTTTTTACACATCTTGAATATCCACGGATTAACACGGATTCCCACGGATTATTAAATATTCCGTGTTCGTCCGTGTTCGTCCGTGGCTAATTTTTTATTATTTCGCTCGCACCGAGTCGAAATAGACGTATATGCAAACGCCCATGAACATTACCAGCGAAATCCATTCGCCGACGACCGGTACATTGGCCCAGCCCAGTTGGATATATTGTTCAACGTTGATATATTTCAAAATCGCGGCGACCACACCGATAATGGCGCCCCCGGCAATGAACCCGGAACCGATCAGGATGCCCCGGTCGTTTCGACGTTTGCCCAGTTCCTTATCTTGTGAGGATTTCAACACCAGGTAAGAGATAAAACCGCCCACCAGTAAAGGAATATTCAATTCTTGGGGAATATACATGCCCAGGGCAAAAGCCAGCGGCGGAATTTTTAACCGTTCCAGTATCAGGGCAATGATTGCCCCGGCCAGGTATAATAACCAGGGCACTTTAGCGCCCGGTTTCATCAGCGGTTGGATCAACGCGGCCATGGCATTGGCCTGAGGCGCCGCCAGGGGCTGCGCATTCTGGAATTGCTCAATAAGCTTCGGCAGTTCCGTCTTCACAACTTCTACATTATCACTGGCTGCAATTTCCTGTACTTTCGTTTTCAATTGTTTGGGTATGGAAAGTTTTTCAAATTCCTGGCCCAACACCAACAGTTTCTCTTTAATCGAGGGAATAGTCGCCTCCGTGATTTCCATGGCTTTGAGTTCAGTTACAATGGGCGTGGTTTTCTCCGTTTGCACCGGGGAAAACCCATAGGTGCCGTTCAGCAGGAACATCACCAACCCTACCGAAGCGGCGGCAACTAGCGTGCCCGTGAATTTAAACCGCTGCTGTTTCACCGGGGTGGAACCCAACCAGTAACCGATCTTTAAATCCGTAATAAAAGCGCCTGATTGGGAGAGCGCGGTACACACGACGCCGCCGATCAATAGGGCGGCCATCATACCGTAATCCCCGGAAAGTCCGACGGCCATCAGGATCATACTGCTCAAGATCAATGTCATCATGGTCATGCCGGATACCGGGTTGGTGCCCACGATGGCAATGGCGCGAGCGGCCACGGTGGTAAATAAGAAACTGATGACAAATACCACCAACAGGGCGACTATACTTAACTTTAACGAGCCCGGGACCCCAGCCAGGATGGAGAACTTGAAGAAAAGGAAAATTACCAGGCAGGTTAACCCGATCAGGATAATGATATTCTTCATACTCATGTCCTGTTCGGTTCGTTTCACTGCGGCTTTGGTTGCGCCGTGGGTATCTTTCTTAAAGAGTTGTTGGAATCCCATGCCGAAGGCCTGGGCAATAATTTTGGAGGACTTAATAATACCCACGATACCGGCCATGGCAATAGCTCCGATGCCCACGAAGCGGATATTGGTCCTAAAAATTTCTTCGGCTGTCATTTGCGCCACGGTACGGTCGCCGAGGGTCATCAACACATAGGCAGGCAGGATATTACTGAACTGTGCAACAAAGGGAATCAGGATATACCAGGAAAGCATACTTCCGAAGGCGATGATAGCTGTATATCTTAACCCGATAATGTAGCCCAATCCCAGCACCGCGGTCAGGACATCCAGTTTAAAGACCAACTTGATTTTATCGGCGACGAGTTTTCCAAAGGGCAGGGCGCGGGAAGTAAAGACTTCGTTCCAGGCGGCCACTGAGTGCACCATGAAGTCATAGATACCGCCGATGAGCATACTGACCACCAGCACTTTGGCTTGTTCCCCGCCTTTTTCACCGGCTACCAATATCTGGGTGGTGGCGGTGGCTTCGGGAAAGGGGAATTGCCCGTGCATTTCCTGGACAAAATATTTGCGGAAGGGAATGAGAAAAAGTATTCCCAGGGAACCGCCCAGGAGGGAGACAAAGAATATTTTCAACAGGTCGATGCCGATGCTCTTATCCAATCCCAGTATGAAAAGCGCCGGCAGCGTAAATATCGCACCGGCCACAATAACGCCCGAAGTGGCGCCGATGGATTGTATAATGATGTTTTCAAGAATCGTACTCCTTCTCTTGAAGAAGGGTGAAATCCCCACGGCGATAATCGCAATGGGAATCGCGGCTTCGAACACCTGGCCGATTTTTAACCCCAGGAAAGCGGCGGCGGCGGAAAATATCGCCGACATGATTAAGCCCCATATTACCGCTCGCGAACTGGTTTCCGGGAGTATCGTCTCGGCCGGGACATAGGGCTTGTACTCCTTGCCTTCGGGTAAAACTTCAAACGCTCCTTCCGGCATA
>JAUPLE010000588.1 GCA_030837085.1 Acidobacteriota bacterium
CCACTCTATTTTGATCGTCAAAACTTTTTTAGGGGAGTTTATAATCACAACATTAGCTGCCGAGACTCTCAATTATCCAATTTCTTAAAGAAAAATTTTTTTTCTGGCGGTGGATTCAGGATAAATATCAAGAGGAAACAGCTACCACTTGATCAGAACGAATTTGTTTGCAGCCACAGGCTGCGTTTTGAAAAAGGGTCCCGACACCCCCTAAAACTTCTAATAATCAAAAGTTTTTGGCCCCACCTTTTTTCAAAATGGGGCGGCGCCCCAACCCTCTTTGCACGGCCCCAGTTTTTCCTTCATTGAAGGCAGTGTCTCAAATCTTTGTTTTTTTTGCACGCTTTTTTGAGGTATTAGTAAAAGGTGGGATTCTTTTAACTTTAATGAATGATTTCACAAAAAATACTTGACTCATCCAATTCTACAATGTTAATTTCCGCTCCCAAACCGGTTGTTAACTCTAAAAACCGATCCGGCCCCACAGTGAACGCTTTGAACCCATCCTTACAAACAATTACACCCGCCCCGGTTTTCTCATAATCGATCTCTCCTAAAAGACCTTCATCCGCTTGCATCTGGAACCACTCCATCCGGTGGTCCCAAAATTTCTCCGAATAACTGGAAAAGAGTACAATCCCCCCGGGCCTCACAACCCGGATACTCTCCCGGATAAGCACCCCCTGATCGACATGAAACGCTGAAATCCCGTTTTGAATACAAATAACCACATCAAAACTGTTTCCACTAAACCCCAATTGAACGGCATTCATGGCCGCCAACCGACAATTGGAAATTCCGTCTATGATTTCTTTGGCAAGTAAAAGGCTGGCTTCGGAGTTATCTATGCCCACCACCAGCCCTGCCTTCCGGGAAAGCCCCGGCATCACTCGCCCATAGCCGCACCCTAAATCGAGAATCCTGTCCCCGGGTTTTATTTTTCCCAACACATGGGAAAGCTCAGCGGTAAAATACTGCCGTACCCTGGCAGGAGCGATTTCATAACACCGTTTCAATCGTTCGGCTGAAAGTTTTTTCTCATAGTAACCGTTCATTTCTTTTTCCTTTTTTAAAAAAGCCCACGGAACACACAGAATACACGGAAAACAAGGATAAATTATATCATTATTTATTTGTGAAGTCAGTTATGTTAAAATGAAAGGGTAGAGTATGTTTTACTGGAGGCAATGAATGTCAAAAACCATTGAAAGTAAACGTGAAAAATTGGAAAAGCTTTTCCAGGAACACGGTTATACGGACTTTAAATGGATCGAGCCCAAAACGATAGTGGTGTCACAGTGGGTGCGTATGAAATGTATGTTCGGCTGCAATGAATACGGTAAGAACTCCTGCTGTCCGCCCAATGTTCCCCCTGTGCCGGAATGCGAACGTTTTTTCCATGAATATAGTACGGCTGCCATATTTCACTTTGCCAAGAAGGTGGAAAAACCCGAGGACCGTCACGCCTGGACCCGGAAAGTGAATGTGAAGCTTTTAGACCTGGAGCGTGCGGTATTTCTTTCCGGGTATGAGCGGGTGTTTCTCTTGTTTATGGATAGCTGCTCTCTATGCAGTGAATGCGCGGAAACAAGGGATAAATGTAAAAATCCGCAAATGGCGCGGCCCGGGGCGGAATCCATGGCCATGGATGTTTATTCCACGGTCCGGCAGTATGGGTTCCCCATTGAAGTGCGTACTGACTATACCCAGGAAATGAACCGCTATGCATTCCTGATGATCGAATAACAGCCACGGACAATACAACAACACGGACTTTTAGCCGCTAAGAGCGCAAAAGGACGCGAAGAAAAAACCAGGGCTACGTCATTCTTTTTTCTATTTGAATGCTTGATAATTTTGGTGCCCCCTATGACTTTTTTCTCACTTTTCTGATATACTTTTGTTGATGAACCATGAAAATGTACTTGACCGTTTAGTGGTAAGACCCGTACGGCATGAAGAGGTAAGTCGATGGAATGCTTTCATGGATTTTTAATATTGCCCTGGGTATCGCAAAAGAATCTTGCCAGTAAAATTTTATCTCTTTAATTTTTGTAGTATTAGAAAAAAAACTATAATTGTGTGGGAACTTGATTAAATCGTTTATTAAAGAAGGGTAGTACTGATTATGGAGTAGCAGTATCAATGGAAGATAAAGTGAAACAACGATTTCAATATCTCCCTGCAACAATCGCCCCGGTGGTAAGGTGAAAAAATGATGACCATGAAGTATAAAAAACATTCTTATCTAAGCGTAGAAAAAGAATGAGAAAATGACGCACACTTGAGATCAAACTGGTAACCAATTGCCATTTGGCTAAGAAAATGGTATAATTATCCTGTCCGAGAAAGGACAAAAACCCACTTCATTTATAAATAGAGTTTTTTCTCTTCAGGATGTAGGGGGAATTATCGTTATAAGCTGTTAGAAGGAGTTTACAAATATGGAACAATCCATTATACCTAAAATAAGAAATATGGGCATCGTCGCTCATATCGACGCCGGGAAAACCACTACCTCGGAACGGATCCTCTTTTTCACCGGCCTTACCCACCGCATGGGCGAAGTCCACGACGGCCAGGCCGTCATGGATTTCATGAAACAAGAACAGGAACGCGGTATTACTATCACTTCCGCCGCCATTACTACCCAATGGAAAGGCCACCAGATCAACCTCATCGATACCCCGGGACACATCGATTTCACCCTGGAAGTCGAACGGTCCTTGCGCGTATTAGACGGCATTGCCATGGTATTTTGCGCCGTGGGCGGTGTGGAACCCCAAAGCGAAACGGTATGGCACCAGGCCGATCGCTACAAAGTCCCCCGCATCGCTTTCGTCAATAAAATGGACCGGCCCGGCGCCGACCTGACCCAAACCATTACCATGATGAATGAAATGCTGGGCGCCAACGCCATTGCCTTTCAATTACCCATCGGCAGCGAAGAGAATTTCAAAGGCGTCATCGACCTGGTGGAAATGAAAGCCATTACTTACGACGATCTTCAAGAAATCGTCGCGGATATCCCCGCTGATTTGCATACCGAAGCGAAAAAACAACGCGATCAAATGATCGAAAAACTGGCAGACTTCGACGAAATCATCATGGAAAAATTCCTGGAAGAAAAAGAAGTCACTGCCGACGATATCCGCCATGCCACCCGGAACGCCGTTTTAAAGCTCTTAATCACACCTGTATTTTGCGGTTCTGCTTTCAAAAATAAAGGCGTCCGCAGACTCATGGACGCCGTGGTGGATTACTTGCCTTCCCCTATCGACCGCGGCATCGTATTGGGCTACGACCTGGATAAACCGGAGATTACCGTCTCCAGGAAACCGTCCTGGAAAGAACCTTTTTCCGCACTGGCTTTCAAAATCATTAACGACAATTATGTTGGCCAACAGACCTTTATCCGGGTCTATTCGGGCGAATTACACGCGGGTTCGTATGTTTACAATTCCACCAAACGGAAAAAAGAACGCATCGGCCGGATTATGAGGGTTCACGCCGACGAGCGCGAAGAAATCACGGAACTCCGCGCCGGCGATATCGGCGCTTTGATCGGTATGAAATTTACCACCACCGGCGATACGCTGTGCGACGAAAACACCGCCATCCTCATGGAAAACATCCACTATCCGGAAACGGTCATCGATATGAAAATCGCCCCCACCTCTTTAAAAGAACGGGACCGGCTGGGCATTGCCTTAAATAAAATGGCGCTGGAAGACCCTTCTTTCCGGGTCCGCTACGACAATGAAACCGAAGAAACGGTTATTTCCGGTATGGGCGAACTCCACCTGGAGATTATCGTTGATCGTTTGAAGACCGAACATAAAGTGGAAGTGGCGGTAGACAAACCCGCGGTGGCGTTTCGTGAAACCGTTGTCTCTGAAATTCACCACGACTACAAATTCAAAAAGCAAACCGGCGGCCACGGCCAGTATGCGCATATTGTTTTCAGGGTAGAGCCGAATCCCGGTAATGGCCTTGAGTTTGTCAATCATGTCAAAGGCGGGAATATCCCCAGGGAATACATCCCTGCCGTCGAGAAAGGGTTTCGCCATACCATGGAGAAAGGTATTTTGGCCGGTTATCCCATGGTGGATGTCAAATTCACCCTGGTGGACGGCAGTTTCCATGCCGTAGATTCCAGTGAAATGGCTTTCCGCACTTGTACGGAACAGGGCTTAAAAGAAGGTATCAAAAAGAGTCTTGCGCAGTTGTTGGAGCCTATTATGAAAATCGAGGTGAATACGCCGGACGAGTATATGGGGGATATCATCGGCGATATCAACCGCCGGCGCGGGCATATTGATAATATGCGGCGTTACCGGAAAGGTTCGCAGAAATTAGCGGGTATCGTTCCTTTGATGGAGATGTTCGGATATGCATCCGCATTAAGAACCGCTTCCAGCGGTAGGGCCAATTATTCCATCGAGTTTCTCAAGTACGCACCGCTGCCCAAAGCCATTGAAGAAGAAATAATCACCGAGCGAGCGAAAATGAAAACATAGTCAAGACCCAGAAACCTTTTCGAGAAAAGGTTTCTGGACTTCCCAAAGCTTTTGATTATTAGAAGTTTTAGGGGGTGTCGGGACCCTTTTTCTAAAAGGGTCCTGACCCGCCGGAGGCAAATAGTTATTTCGTAAGTCCCGGCGGTCGATATATAATCTCGGCCAAAAACACCACCAGCCAACGGGGCAAGAACCTTGCTACAAAAACCGTTGCTTTATTCAAAAGACCGGGAACCACTAAGAATTTTTTCTTTTTGAACGCATTGATCGCTTTCCGGGCTGCGATTTCCACTTTCATATTAACACGACTATGTAATTCGATTTTCTTTTCCAACCCAATGTTCGTAATCATTTCCGTAATAACGCCCCCGGGAGCAAAAGAACAGATCGTGATCCCACTGCCCCGGTATTCCATGTGCAGCCCTTCGGTAAAGGCTTGAATCCCATGTTTGGAAGCCGAATAAGCGCTCTGGTAAGGCACTATAACCAGGCCGGTTTCGCTGGTGATATTGAGAATCGCACCTTCGCCTTTTTGCTGGAAATAAGAGATAAATTTCAGGCACAAGCGCATAGGGGCCAGCAGGTTGACGCGGATGATTTGCTCAAAAACATCCATGTCGGACTCTTTTGAGATATTATAGAAACTAAGTCCCGCATTATTAATTACAGCGTAGATATCCGCAATCTCTGTGGCTTTTTTAAACACCATTTCCACGTCCCCGGTATTACTGAGGTCTGCCTGGAGGATTTCCACGCGGGTATTACACGAACTTTCGATTTCTTTTTTCAGGTCTTCCAGGCGTTCTTTGCGTCGGGCGGTGATAACCAGATGAGCTTTTTCTTTCTTTGCCAGGAGGCGGGCCATTTCCCTGCCCAGGCCGCTGGAAGCGCCGGTAATCAATATCCATTTGTCTTTAAAATTCAATTTTGCCATACTTCAATTATATCATGTTTAATATAGTTGTCTATACTGAGAACCTTTTAGCCACCAAGGCACCAAGACACAAAACCTTGGTGTCTTGGTGGCAAATTGTTTTGAGTTTTATGCAGTAGGCTGGGACGGGGGTGAAACAGGCGCGGGCGCGGGTAAAGGAGTCGGCGGCGTGTCCTGGCCTTTGGGTGCATTGCGAAGACTTATCAGTTTCTTAAGAACATCAAACCAGAAAGGCGCTCCCATGGATACCGCCAGGATCGACATCAATAACCCTAATACTTTATAGAACCAATCCCAGAAATTCCAGATATTATTAGGTAAACCCCGCGGGTCCAAACTACCCGCCGTGGTTTTCGCCCAACCAATCGGAAGCCCCAGTTGTTGAATTTGCGCCTGG
Source organism: Acidobacteriota bacterium (assembly GCA_030837085.1). GTDB lineage: Bacteria > Acidobacteriota > Aminicenantia > UBA2199 > UBA2199 > JAKAGC01. Next base: position 5,852 of record JAUPLE010000588.1, read on the forward strand.
AGTTCTTTCCCCTGTTTCAACGCATCCACGGAAGTACTATCCACAGGGTTTTTCGTCGTCTCTACAGCCACTGCCGTAAGCGAATCCCGCAATGATGAATTCACCGAAAGCGCCCGGCTAATCATAATTGTATCTACATTAAACAGGATACAAACCACCACTGCCAAAGCAAAAACCACCTTATGCGTTTGCCGCTTGTACCAGGCCGAAACATGTTCCATCCCCGTATCGAACCATTTTTCAATATCCTGCTTTGCTTTTTCGAGTTTTGCCGCCACTCCTGCTTTATCCTTTCCCATGCTTTCCAGGATATCGGTAAGGACATTCTTGACATGGTAATTCTCAATCTTAGCGACAGATGCTTTCATTTCTTCAATCATTTCCGGTTTTTTTTCATCGCTTTGGCCTTCCTGTTGCGCCTTTAATAAACTATCCAATAACGCTTCGGCGAATACTCTACCGGTTATAGACTTGGGCGCCGGCCCTCGTCCTCCGCCGCCGGCAATACCTTTTACTCGCACCATGTGATGATCAAAAATATTTGCCGTCAATTTCTTATCTTTAAGCAGATTTACAATCCCTTTTTTAAGCGTCCTGGCGCGAGAATTTAATACCACGGCAATCCACTCCCTGACGCCGGAACAAACCAGGCTAAACGCCAGGTAAACAAATATCAATCCTATCGCTGTTTCTAAAATATTCGACCCAAACATGGAAACCTCCTTATCATTTTACATTAGCCCATATATTAACTTTTTCCAATAAAAAATGAAAGCCTGTTCGCCATTTTTTTGTTGACTTTATTTCCGCCTACTGGTAGCATATTAATTTCAATGGAGGTTACCATGAAAGAATCATCACTATTTATCATAACATGGCTTTTCGTGCTGTTTCTATCATTTATAACCGTGCATGGGGCCGATCAAATCCCCAACCCTGAAAAGGAAAAACAAATCCTACTGGAAAAAGACCGGGAAATTTCCGGGATTTCCGCGGGGAATGGTGTTCTAAGAGCATTTTACCCGTATCTAACTGAAAAATCCTTCCTTTTACCTAAAAAAGGCCATCCCGTATGCGGAAAAGAAACCTGTGCAAAACTAGCGGACCAAATGGATATGGATGGCCGGGCCAACTCATTCAAATGGGAACCGTTGTTTTCCGACGTTTCTACTGCAGGCGACCTGGGTTATACGTACGGGCGCTATGAAATCCCAGCGGCACCGACAAGCAGTGCAAGCGCCGCAAATGCCGCAAGCGGCGACAATAAAAAAAAAGTTAATTATGGCTATTACGGAACCATCTGGATAAAAGATACGGAAGGAAAATGGAAAGTGGCTTTCAGCCAGGGACTGGTTTTACTAAAAGGTCTCAATCAAAAACCGTTGCAAAAATTAATTGACCTGGAAAAAGCAGACCCTATTAACAGGGAAGTATTGGCCACGGAGCGGGCATTTTCGGATTATTCCGTAACCAACGGCTACCTACCTGCTTTTTACCGCTTTATCGATGATAACGGTATTTCCCTTGGCTCCCAGGGCACACCCAAAACAAAAGCGGATTATGCCAGACTTATGGCCGAAGTTGAGAAGAAAAAACAGGACGGCACACCGGGCGCCGGCGCCGGTAAACTGGAATGGGAAGCGTTATATTCACATGTGGCCGCTTCGGGCGATATGGCTTATAATTTCGGTACGTATCTCTATACCGAAACAGACGCCAAAGGCAACCAACAGATTGGCCGCGGTCACTTCCTCACGGTATGGAAAAAGCAGTCCACCGGCAATAAGGATTGGAAATTCGTCATGGATTGCGGAAACGAGGTGGATTAAAATATGGCAGCGATAAAAGAATTCGAAACCTTCGGTAAACAAGCGCAAGTACTGCGGGTCAACGATAACCTGTTCCCGGTGTACATTGTCAAAGGTGAGAAAAACTTTCTCATCGACAGCGGCGTCACCGCCCGGGCGAAAGTATTTCATGAACGAATTGAAAAAGCCTTGAAAGAGACCAGCCCTTTGGGCAATCAACGCATCGATACCCTCTTATTAACCCACACCCATTGGGACCATACCGGCGCGGCGTATTATTTACAACAAATATATGGCTTTAATGTCATGGCCTCGCGCCGCGGAGTGCAATTACTTGAAAAGCAAAAGGTAATAGGGTTTATCGACCGCTTGAACCAGGAATATAAATCCATGGTGAAAGAAGTTTCAGACACGAAGTTTGATCGCCTGGACAAACTCGAAGGCGTATCCGGCGGCGATACCATCCGGGTGGATGCGGAGAATTATTTTGAAGTCATCGAGACCCCCGGTCACACCAGGTGCGCTGTTTCTTACCTGCTCCGTCCCGACAATGTCCTGTTCATGGGAGATTCAGCCGGGTTGTTGGAAAAGGATGGCAGTATCAAACCTATTTTCTTATCCAGTTACAGCGAATATGAGGATTCCTTAAGAAAGCTGATGTCGTTGGAAGTAGAAGCCATGGCTTTCCCGCATAACCGGTTCCTCACCGGAAAGGATAAAGTAAAAAAGTATTTACAGGATTCATTGGCACGGACGCAGGAAGTAAAGGAAGCAATCTTGAAAATTCTCAAGGATGAGAAAGATATCACTAAAATCGCAGAAACTCTGTATCAGCAGGAATTTCCCATAACCTCTATCATGGGGCCGAAAGAGGCCATGATGATTAATCTTGAGGCCATGGTAAAAGCCGTGGCGCACGAGGTCTGAGATATTTTAAGACACGGGTATTAATTTAACCCGACTAATTTAGGGGCCGTGCAAGGAGGGTTGGGGGTTGCGACGCCGCCCCTTTTTGCTAAATTGTATGTTTCATGGTATAATGTTTATGCGAGGATTGAGCAATGAATAAAGCGCTATCGTTAATCTCTTATAAAGTGGTTTCTCCTGATATGCTGCTCAAATCGATAGTTTTTCCCAGCATAAAAAAAACAAAAAATAAAATCCACAGGGAATGCGATGTACCCATTTTTAATTTAAAAACGGGCAAGTATCCAACCGTTAACCAAAAATCCATTAAAAAACTTAAAAAAAGGAGATGAACCATGAAGAAAAAACTAAAATTAACCAAATTAACCATTGCCAACCTGGATCGGATAAAAGGCGGCAATGTTTTTTGCGCCTGCCCCGATAATAACCCCAGGCTTGCGGCTTATGATTATAATGTACATCACACTCTCCCCACATGTATCGTTTGCCCAACGCCTGATATTTAAGTACTAAAAGAGCAAAAAATTATACCATACGCCTAACATCAGCGGACAACAGTGATAATGGGTAATCGCTTTTATTTCCCTGGAGGTTTTATGGAGATTGCCCGGTCGTTTACTGTAAAGGCAGTAGAAGATGACCTTCTACTGCCTTTACTTGCAATCCTTTGTCTTGTTGAATACACTAAAAGGAAATATATAAGTGCTGCTTGAAAGTCAAAACAAAAATAAGTATCTCTATGACCCAACCGTAAAAAATACCCAATGGTGTCACCCGGTACTCTATCACATAATTCAATTACACCACCGGGGCCTGGACGTGGATCAATGGTACGGGGAGTTAAACGACGACCCCATACAAATAGAGGGTTACGGAACCGCTTCAAAACCGGAAATAGCTTATTACTACCGGAAATATAGGCTACTGCGAGAAAATGGTTTCTTTTCTCCACCGGATTCCGGGCATTTGTTAAGCGGTAGATTATCCCCGGGACAAATTAAATCCTCCCTGGCCAATACCAGGCAAGCAACCTTCGAAGTGGTAGACTATTGTAATCTCGAATGCGCCTATTGCGCCTATGGAAAATTTTATAATATTAATGCACCGCGCGGGGATAGAAAATTAAACACCGGTACGGCTAAAACCGTTCTAAATTACCTGTTGGATTTATTAAACTCCCCCCTGAATCAATCACATCACCAGGTTTTTTATATCGGATTTTACGGCGGAGAACCCCTATTGAACTTTCCTTTTATCCGGGAGGTGGTTGCTTATGCCCATCAATTGAAGCCCGTGCATAACCATTTCCGTTTTAATATGACCACCAACGGCCTCCTGCTGGGGAAATATATGGATTTCCTGGTAGAACATGATTTCGATTTACTGATCAGCCTGGACGGTGATGAATACAGCAATTCCTACCGGGTGTTTAAAGACGGGACGCCAGCGTATAGCGAAATTATAAAGAACATAGACACCCTGGCAGCTAAATACCCTTCGTATTTTCAGACCAATGTCAATTTCAATGCCGTAATCCATAATCGCAACACAGTGCCCGGACTTCACAGTTACTTTAAAACCCGGTTCGGTAAAATCCCTTCTATCGGCGAATTAAACTCCAGCGGCGTCGCCGCCGCCATGCGGGAAGAGTTCCTCAAGACATATGCCAATATCGGGACCACGCTTTTCCAGGCCGAAGATTATTCCCTGATAGAAAAAGATATGTTTCTTAACCTGCCCAATACCAGGGGGATGAAATCCTTTCTCCAGCAATGCAGCGGCTTTATCTTCAATGACTATAACGAAGTGGCCGCTGCCGGGAATAAAACCGAAGCGGGAAAACCTCCTAAACAAACAGCGCAAATCCCTACCGGCACCTGTATCCCTTTTTCCAGGAAAGTCTTTATCACCGTGCAGGGGAAAATACTGCCTTGCGAACGGATCGGGCAGCAATACAGCCTGGGCATGGCGGATGAAAAGAAAGTAGACCTGGATTTTGAAAAAATAGCCGACACCTACAACAGCTACTTCGATCGCTTGAAAAAGCAATGCTGCTCATGCGCCAATTGGGAAGCCTGTTTACAATGCATTTTTTATTTAAATATGGACCATCCCCAGCCCCGCTGCAGCGGCCTTCTTAATGATGAGGAATTCGCCCGCTACCTTTCCACCCAATTGTCGTACCTGGAAAAAAATCCCCAAACTTATTTTAAAGTTATGAAAGAGGTCAGACTTGTCTAAAGAATCCCAAAATTTTTGGTTTATCCTGGATAATTATGTCCATGTGTCTGTACGGGGAAAGTCTGTCTTATTCTATAACACCCTAACCGGGAAAATCCTGGAATACTCGGATTGTGAACCGGTGAGTCGATTGGTAAAACGCCTGAACTCTCCCAGGAATTTACTGGTCATTGGTTTAACCGGCAAGGAATTGGCCAACCCGGAGATATCCCGGTTTGTAAAGAGCATGCGCACTTTTTTTATGGGAGATTTAATCGACGCCTCACTTACCAAGGGCAAGCCCATGCAGATGGCGCCTTATCCGAATATCCAACAGGATGTCGAATTCATCAAGAAAAGCCCCCAGGGTCCGATAGCGGTGGGGGACCGGATGATGAAGTACGTCGCGGAAGTTTCCCTATTTATAAACTCTGCCTGCAACCTGGATTGCGGCCTGTGCGGTTCGGCCCACCGGCAATTTTTGTGTTGCACCCGCGGGAAAAACACACGGACGGAACTGGAATCCCGATCGATAAAAAATCTATTGCAGCAATTGCAAGGAGCTTCACTGGCGCGGTTGAATATCCTGGGCGGAGATATTTTCAAATATTCCCAATGGGAGCAGTTGCCGGAGATTTTAACCGATCCGGCGCTGCCTACGGAGAAATACCTTTACAGCCATTATTTGAACCTGGCCGGGCAAGAGCACAAATTAGCACAGTTGCCAACCGACGCCTTTTCCTTAAAGATCGTTGTCCCGTTTCCCGTGAAAAAGCAGCAATGGGAAGAAATAATGAATATGCCACTGTTAAACCGGCCGGGTACGCACTTTCTTTTTATTATCGCCGGGGAAACGGATATCGACGCAGCGGAAGAGTTGATTACACGGTATCACCTGGAAAACCATTCATATCATCCATTTTTTAACGGGAGGAACAGGGAGTTTTTCCGGCAAGCTGTTTTTGTCGATAGGGAAGACCTGGAGGAAGCCAGGCCCACAATGCGGGAAATCCTGGCCCGCCAGTGTATTAATCCGCTTCAATTTGGAACTTTAACCATATTAAGCAATGGCGATATCTATGCCAATGTTAACGCCCGCCGCCTGGGCGCGTTTGCCGGGGATAGTATTTACGATATGGTATACAAAGAGATGTTCCGGGGCAGCAGTTGGCGAAGGACAAGAAAAAAAGCAGCGCCCTGCCGGCATTGTACTTTTAATGCATTGTGCCCTCCACTTTCCAATTATGAATATGCATTGGGTCAAAACAACCTCTGCCACATCAACCCCAGGACTTGACCCGGCTGTATTTTTTTGTTATAACTTTTTCGTGTGTTTCGCGTGTTTCGCGGGCTCCTTTTATATACGAACGGAGGATAATATGATGAAAAGAATCTCATTGGCATTCACAGCGGCAGTGATTTTTTCTTGCCTGCCGGCAACCGCATTACCGGACGTTGAAGAGCAGGAAATAACCATTAATGCGGGAATGGCTTCCCAATTTGCCGGCATGGCCATGCGCTGTATCGAGAAAGAGTTTCCCAATAAACTCGATCATGTCATGAACAATAAAAAAGAAGTTTTAAATCCAAGGGTGCTTCATCCGGCCTTTTACGGATGTTTCGATTGGCATTCTTCTGTTCACGGTCATTGGATGCTCATTCGCCTGTTAAAAACATTCCCGGACCTACCCGAGGCCGCGGCGATCCGGGCCGCGTTAAACCGCAACCTTACCGAGGCCAATATCCTTTCCGAAGTGCAATACCTGGGGCAAGCCGATAGGGGATCATTTGAACGCACCTATGGCTGGGCCTGGTTTTTAAAACTGGTGGAAGAATTGTATCCCTGGGATGACCCGGACGGTAAAACATGGCTGAAAAACCTGGCCCCCCTGGAACAAGCAATGGTCAAACGCTATATGGAGTTTCTGCCTAAACAGACCTATGCTATTCGTACCGGTGTGCATCCTAACACAGCTTTTGGATTGGCTTTTGCCCTGGATTATGCCCGGGCCGCTAAAAACAAGCAGTTGGAAGATTTAATCATCCAGCGGAGTCTTTATTATTTTTCCAAAGATACCGAATGCCCCGTCGAATGGGAACCGGGCGGCGAAGATTTCTTTTCCCCTTGCCTCATGGAAGCGGATTTAATGGAGCGGGTATTGAAACCCGGGGAGTTTGTCCGCTGGTTTTATGCATTTTTACCGGGAATAAAAGCAGGGAAAATTCACAGCTTGATGGTGCCGGCGACAGTCACCGACCGCAGCGACGGGAAGTTGGTGCACCTGGACGGATTGAATCTCAGTCGGGCCTGGTGTATGAACCGAATTGCCGCGGCGCTTCCTAAAAAAGACAAAGCGCGTGGACTTCTCCTTAAAACGGCCCGGGTGCACACGGAAGATGCATTAAAAAATCTGCACAGTGGGCAATATAGTGGTGAGCACTGGTTGGGTTCCTTTGCCACATACTTGTTGACACGTTGACGCAAGAAAATTAGAAAAGATTAGACAGGCTCATGCGAATTCGCCAATAGTGACGGCGGCATCCTGCGCGTAAATGATTTTGTCTGAATAATACGCATTGTGCAAGGATATATTGCCGGTGATAATACAGTTGGAGAGGACGGAACCCCCGGTTATCTCGGTATTCTCCCAGGCAATACAATTCACAACACGGGAATCGGGAGATATAACAACATTTTCCGAAATAGAATTGGCTTGAGAATCCATTCTTATATATTGCTTGTATTGGGTATTTGCTTCGAAATAAAGACGCGGATTGCCGATATCCAACCAGATGCCGTCATAAACAAAGGTTTTTATTTTGAAAGAGTGCCTTGCCAGGGTCTGGAAAAAATTGATATCCACGATTTTCTCAATGATTTTTCTCCTGAACAGCGCCGCCCCCGTATACATGAGAGAATCCCTATTATTGCTTTCCCCCGTACCCCGGAAAAATCCGTCTTCTGTATGCACCGCAGCATAGGACGCATGGTTGCTCTTTCGCAGCAGCAAGCCTCCATCGCAACCGGTTTCCTTTAATTCTTGAACCATTTCCGCGATGGGAATTTGCGAAATCTCCATGAACACATCGCCATTCAGGATAAACAGGAATTCTTGCTCATCCGCTATGCCATCCAGTGCCCTGGTCAGGATGCGACTGCCGGAAAGTTCCTCTTCATATAAATAGTCGATGGCAATACCAGGCATTAGGCCGATACTTTCCCGGATGGCCTCCGGTTTGTAATGAAGATTGATAAACCCTTGTTTAAAACCCATTTGTTCGAGCTGGCCCAACAGGAGTTTAACCAAGGGGACGCCGTGCAGGGGAAACGCGGGTTTTGGTTTCACCAGTGAGAGTGGCCTGGCCCGTTTGCCATACCCGCCCGCCAAAATAAAAAATTTCATGCCACTACTCCTCACCCCTGACCCCTATTTTCATCTTCCCTCAGAATCTCATATGCCCGACACCGCCGACCTTACGAAACAAAGTCAGGTAATTATCGGTAATGTAATCGCTTTTACTGTAGCCTAGCTCACGGGCGGTCCGGTCGATCGCTTCTCCCGGCCCTTCGATCTCGATAAAATTCCCAATGGGCGTTTCATCAAGCATTATTTTGACATCTTCTTTTTGAAATTCCTCGCGGTATTTCTCATAAATGAAAAAAACCTCGTATCCCAACCCGGTAAAGATGTTTTCCATGCCCTCAAAATCCGAAACCTCGACTTCGGTCTCTTGCTTTATTTTGTATGTAGTATCATCCCGTGAAAGAGGTTTTTCCAGCGGCTGTTTGAATGTGACCGTATTCGTATCTCCCTTTTTTCTTAAGCGCAGCAAGCATTTACGGGCTTTGAGCTTTGCATCCGGCGTGTCGAAAACAATATTTCTTTCAAAAGCTCTTTCATGGAGGACCTGGAAATTATTTGCCAAAATTCTACCTTTGGTATTTTCAATACCGGGGGCATTGGCAGAGGAGGCATCGATCCTGATCTTAATTTCGATTTCCAGTTCTTGAATTCGTTTTATTTCAGTAGTCACGGTACTTTACAAAATCCAGGAGCCCCAGGAGCGATTTCTTGAAAATGGAATCGGGATATGATTTTAAAAATTCGGTACAGCGCCCATGGAAATCGGAAATCTTTTCAAGGCAGCGTTCTTTGATGTTGTGCTTTTCAAAGAGTTCCAGGAGCTTTTCCCGGTTGCCTTCTGAAAAAGCATCCCTGGCGTCCTTATTTGTTTCTTTCATAAGCAGGATGAAAGGGAGGGTTATTTTTCCTTCTTCCAGGTCCCTGAAGCGATCTTTGCCCGAACGGGTAGAGAAGATATCCAGCATGTCGTCGCTGACCTGGAAAATAGTCCCGAAATTAAGGCCGAACTGGTAAAAGAGGTCTTTCTGCTGCTGGGATTCGCCGTATAAGAGAGGCACCAACAGGGCGACTGCCGCAAATAGTGAAGAGGTTTTGCGATTGATAATATCGTAATAGGTTTCCAATTCGATATCGTAATTATAGGCGTTTTCCACCTCGACAATCTGGCCTTCCACCATTATTTTTGCTGTTTTCAAAACCGTATCCAGGAGATACGGTTTCCCCAGGTTATGAATAGCGGTAAAGGCGCTGATGAACAAAAAATCGCCCCACAATACGGACCGGAAATTGCCGATGTTGGTATTGAGGGTTTTTTCGCCCCTTCGTTGTTCGGAATTGTCCATGATGTCGTCGTGGATCAAACTGGAGAGATGAAACATTTCGACGGCCGCGGCAATTTCAATCAATTCGCGGGAAACAGCCGGCTGGGGTATGGGATCTTTCAGCCCTGCCAACAAAAAGAAAAGAGTAGAGCGTATTTTTTTTCCTTTTGTGATGGGAGTCAGGTTGATCATCATATTTAGTAAACGGATGTCGGACTTCACTTTTTCCTTCAGGATGGAATTGGTCTCTGCCAACAATTGCTCAACAGGTTTCTGTATTTCTTTTAAATCCATACGTTTATTTTATCAGCATTGGGGCTCTTTTGCAATAACAAAATAACTGATATAATGGAACGTCGTACAGGCGTGCGGGTTACAGGAGGATAAACCATGATTCAATTGCATTACATTGAGATCGATACCCGGGGCAGGAATGAAATGGTGGATATTACCGATGAAGTCCGGGGTATAGTAACTCAGTCGGATATAACCGATGGGCAGGTATTGATTTTTGTTCCCGGGTCCACCGGGGCGCTTTCCACCATTGAGTATGAACCCGGGTTGATTAAAGATTTCCCCGATTTGATGGAGCGTATGATCCCGGAGAAGAAATATTACCATCACAATGAAACCTGGCATGATGGGAATGGGCATTCCCATTTGCGGGCCACGTTGGTGGGGCCGTCGTTAACTGTTCCATTTGAGAACCGGAAGTTGATATTGGGAACCTGGCAGCAGATCGTTTTCCTGGAATTCGATAACAAGCCGCACCGGCGGAAAATTGCCGTTCAATTAATGGGAGAATAATCTCCTCTGGCCTTCGAAAAGCGCCCTTACTGCTCCGGGAAGTCTGCTCACGTCTCAAAAATGTTTGCTCACCTCTTCGGAAAGTGCGCTCTCCTCTCAAAAGAGTTCGCTCACCCTTCAAAATAGTTTACTCACCGCTCAGGAAAGTTTGCTCACCTCTTTGGAAAGTTCGCTCACCCCTCAAAAAAGTTTGCTCACCCCTCAAAAATGTTTGCTCAGTGCGGCCACTAAAATGGTTTAGTTATCGTATATCTAATTGCATCCTTATCTTTCCACGGTCCTTATTTTTTTCAGTCTCTCCGGTGTGGCCCGGTTTGAGAAAAGTGAATTCCGATTTGAGATTCAATATTATTGATGTTTTCGGGACATTTCTTTGACTTTCCCATATCCTCATCTTCTTCAATTTTTTTCTTATATTTTTTATGCGCCCCTTACCCTTATTTGATGCAATAAAAAATTAGAAAATTCAGGCAGGAGATACTTGGCTTCTTTTTTTTAATGAGTAAAATAACTGGCATGAAACAAAAAAATTTTGTAACTGGTCAGGCTATAGGCTATCGGGCTATATTGATAGGAATAAAAGGTTGCCCCCTGATGGCATCTTTAATGGCACTAAAGACATTCACCTTATTCTTTATCAAATGGTTGCAGGCCATTATAGATTTTTTCATTGATAGCGATCAGAGAGGCTGTGGATAAGTGATGATTAAATAGGTCCCCAAAAAATTCCCCGATCCGTGCCTGAGGTATTAGTTGA
>JAUPLE010000589.1 GCA_030837085.1 Acidobacteriota bacterium
CCGATGAGATTTCAAATTGAGTTTTTCCAGGAATCCCAACCTCGACCGTTCTTCATCTTTGAGATTTTCAGGGTTCTTTAACCAGAGATACCGTGTGCGTTTAAGCAATTCGGGATTGATTGGCTTGAGTTCACGCACTTCCTCCCGCCGAACTTCATCTACCGCTTGCAGTAATTTTTGAACAATATGGAAGCGATCAAATACCAGGATAGCGTCGGGAAGATATTCTTTAATTAATGCAATATAAGGTTGCCACATGTCACAACAGACACCTTTTACTTGAGTCCGAAGCTGTTGACCATGTTCTGCAAAGAAAGTTATACACATGAAAGCATGTGCCTTTCAATCTTTTTTTTGCACAAATTCTAACGAGGAGCCTTGTCCATTCCCCGGAGTAAACTATACACCATTCGCATTGCATCATGCACCCTTTGAAACGTATCATCCACCCTATGAACTTCTTTTTGCTTCCTAAGAAACGTATCGCGCTTCCTAAGAAACGGAGACGCCGCCTTTTGGAAACACCTGCTTGCTGAAAGACGAAATAAATCGTATTTCTCTGCCCGTCCCTTTATTCTTCCTACTTATTCTTCTGCAAATATCTCTGAAAGGTTGATACTTAAACCTTGAAGCGTGTAACAGGGGATTATTTTTTCTTCGGTATAATATTCAGGTCTGCCGTATTTCCCGTTTTCTCCCAGGATAAACACTTCCACGGTTTTGTCATCGGGCGAAACCAGCCAGTACTCCTTGACCCCGAACCGTTCATACGTATAAAATTTAATCACCCGGTCTTTCTTGGAAGTGGCCGGGGAGAGAATTTCGATAATCCAATCCGGCGCCCCCTTGCAGCCTTTGCTATCCAATTTGGATTGATCACAGATCACGGAAATATCCGGCTGTACCACGGTGAGGGTTTCGTCATCGTTTTGATTCGCTTCCGGGAGTCTGATGTCGAAAGGAGCGGCATAAACCTGACATTTCTTATCCTTCAGAAATAGTGCTATCTCAGTAAGTAATGTCCCGGAGATATCCTGGTGATAACGATTTGGAGTTGGCGTCATATCATAGGGGACGCCATCGATAAGCTCCCATCTCTCTTCATCAGGCCAGGTTATGTAATCGCCATAGGTAAATAATCCATTATTTTTCCTCGACGCTTTTTCCATAGGTCCTCCAATTTAAGAACCATATTTTAACCGATAATTCTTATGATTTCAAGCCGGTGTTTTTTTCCCCAGGGGTGAAAACGCATTAGTTTTTGCGGCGTAAAAAAAAACGTGTTGACAGATAAACTGCGAAATGTTAAACTTAAATGTAAAACTTTGCAAAATGAATCGAATTTCCTTGATGAAGCGGTGAATATAGTAAGATGAAGTGTTTAGAAGGGAACAGCATTAGTAAATCGTTCAACAAGAGACGAGTTGTGAATAACGTCTCGTTAAAAGTGAACCAGGGCGAAATCATCGGCCTCCTGGGCCCCAATGGTGCGGGCAAAACCACTACCTTCTTAATGCTGCTGGGAATTCATACCCCGGAAACCGGCCGGATACTCCTGGATAATTGCGATATCACCAAGGAAGCCGTCTATATCCGCGCACGGCGCGGCATCAGCTTTCTTCCCCAGGAACCATCCGTCTTCAAAGGATTAACCGTCAAAGAAAACATCCTGGCCATCATGGAGATGAATCGTCACGCCAACGGCAAATCCCGCGCCAAAAACTCCCGCTCTCGCTCTCCCATGCGCAATATCAATGAAGTACTCTTAGAAATGGGCCTAAGCGAACTAACCGACAGGAAAGCCGTCCTCCTCTCCGGCGGGGAAAGACGCCGGCTGGAAATCGCCCGCTCTTTGGCCCTTTCTCCCGACTTCCTCCTCCTGGACGAACCCTTCGCCGGCATCGATCCCATCCAGATCAAAGAAATCCAGGATATGATCGTCTCCTTTAAAGCAAAAGGACTGGGAATCATCATCACGGACCACAACGTCAGGGAAATCCTCAAGATAACCGACCGCTCCTACATCATCAACAAAGGCGAGGTCATCTTCGAGGGCGACTCGGAAAAATTAATCAGCAACGAAAGAGTAAAACAAGAATACTTAGGAAAAGAATTCAGGTGGAATTAAATGGCTACAAGATTACAATTAAAAAATACCCATCAAATCACCATTAATCCCGTTATCCATTCCTTCATCGGTTTCCTTCCCTTAAGCCGCCTGGAGTTCATCGATAAGATCAAAAACGAAGTAGAAGCCAATCCCATGCTGGATATCGAACCCCCCAGCGCGGCCATTACAAGGGAACCGGAAGATCAAAACGAAATCGGGAAACGGCTGGAACGCGCCGATGAATCCTATCTAACGTCTTACTCCGATGAAAGTTTCTTATATAGAAACGATGACCGGATCGACAAAAACAAAGCTATCGAACTCTTTACCGCCTCCAGCGTTACCCTTACCGACCACCTCATGGAACAGGCCATGTCCCAATTCGACGAAAAAGAATTGGATATTGCCGCCCATATTATCTACAACCTCAATAACGATGGGTACCTGGACATCGAAATCGAATCCATTGCCTCTTCCATCGGCACCACTCCTGCCGAAATCGAGCGCATCAGGGAGATAATCAAGAGCTTTGATCCACCGGGCGTGGCTTCCAGGAACTTGCAGGAATGCCTCCTGGCCCAGGTGGAAGACACCCCGGCAAACGAAAAACTAAGACAATTAATTACATATCACCTGGAAGACCTATCCAGGTCCAAATACGATGAAATCATAAAAAAACTCGGCGTGACCCGCGAAGAATTAACCCGCTTGATCTCCATGCTGAAACGCCTGGAACCCAAACCCGGCGCCAATTTCGAAGAACACGAAATCGATTACGCGGAAATAGACCTGATGCTCTTCAAAGAAAACAACGAATACAAAATCAAATACATCGAAGAAGGCATCCCCCGCATGCTGCTCTCTTCCTATTACGAACAAATGCTGGACAAATCCCCGGATAAAAAAACCCGGTCCTACTTAAAAGAACGGTTCCGCAATGCCCAACTGTTTATCGAAGGCATGGACATGCGCAAATCCATGATCGTCAAAATCGCGGAAATCCTGGTAAAAAAACAAAAAGACTTCCTGGACTTCGGGGAAAAATGGAAAAAACCCCTGACCATGAAAGAAATTGCCCAGGAGCTAGGCTACAACGAATCGACCATATCTCGCGCCGTCAGCAATAAATTCATCGCCACCGAACACGGCTTAATCAGCATGAAAAAATTCTTCTCCTACGGCATAAAAGGAGAATTCGGGTTCGTGCACTCAGTCGAAACCATCAAAGACAAATTAAAAAAACTGGTGGATGACGAACCCAAAAACCGGCCCCTTTCCGACCAACAACTGACAGGTAAAATGATAAGCCTGGGCATCAAGATATCCCGGAGAGCCATCCGGAACTACAGGGATGAAATGGGTATCGACAGCTCATCCAAACGAAAAGAACAATATAGGCAAAACCAAAATAAAGGATAGATTAAAGGAGTGAAAAATGAATATTAACTTTACATCAAAAAACGCGAAATTCACCGGTGCATTGAAAGCTTTCACCGAAAAGAACCTGGAAAGTATCGAAAAAATCAGCGGCAATATTATCGACTGTGAAATCATTGCCACTGAAGAAAAATTAGGCTTCAAAGTCGAGATTACCGTCAAAACCAACACGAACGCCTATCATATCCAGGACAGGGACCCTATCCTCAAACAGGCCATACGTAAAATCCTAAATACATTGAAAATCCAGGCCAAGAAAAATAAAGAAAAACTAAAAGAAGAAAAAAAGAGGGCCGGCAAAGGAAATCTTTTAAAAGGTTTTACCGGCGCCCCGGAAGAAGAACCCTTGGAAACCCCGGGAAGAGCGCCAAAAGAAGATATTACGGTGGTGGAGAATTTTTCCAGGAAACCACTTTCCGTGGAAGAAGCTGTTTTCTTCCTCAAAGACAGCGGCGAAAACGCTTACTTATTCACCAACGTCGAAACCAATCGCATGTCTGTCGTCTTTTTCAATAAAAACAACACCATTTCCATTATCGAAGCTGTATAAACTTAATATTATAAAAAGGAATAAGAAACGCCAGGATGATAGGATGAAGAGAATCGATACCCTCGCGGGATAACAACATGAATATCCGGATGATGAAAGATAAAGATAAGGACCAGGTATCCATCGAAATCAAAGAACTTATCGGGCACAATGATTTCGAAATATTGAAAGTCTACAACGAGAAATGGCTCACCAATAAAGTCCTTCATCCCCGGATACAGAAACCCGGCCTGGCCCTGGCCGGGTACCTCAAATACCTGGACAAAGACCGGCTCCAGATTTTCGGCAACACCGAAATGGGCTATTTAAAACACCTGCCCCGACCGGAATTTGAAGCCCGCTTAAGCAATTTCATGGCCGCCCGCATCCCGGGGATCATCGTTTCCGGCAACCAGGAAGTAGACGCCTACATTATCGACAGCGCCAATAAATACAAAACCCCGATTCTCGTATCCAATTTACGCACCTCCCTCCTGATGTCGCGAATTTCCACATTCCTATACCGGTTCTTTTCCCAGAAAATACGTATTAACGGCGTGTTAATGGATATCATGGGCCAGGGTATATTGATCCAGGGACAATCCGGCATCGGGAAAAGCGAAACCGCCCTGGAACTGATCAACAAAGGACACCGGTTAATTTCCGATGACCTGGTGGAATTCTATTTAGATTCCAATGACGAACCCGTGGGCCGGTCCATTGAAAAAATCCGCAACTGGTTGGAAGTGAGAGGCTTAGGCGTCATCAATATCGTCGATATATTCGGGGTGGGCGCCGTACTGGAAGAAAAGAAACTGGACCTGGTAATTAACCTGGAGAAATGGGACCCCAAAAAAAAATACGACCGCCTCGGCGCCGAAAACCTCTATGCCCCGATCCTGGGGAAAGATATACTCATGTTTAATCTACCCGTGGCCCTGGGCAGGAACCTTTCCATCCTGATCGAAGCGGCCGTTAAATATTATATCTCCCGGAAAAACGGCGGCCGATCGTTTATCGATCATTTAAACAAGAACAAGATTATCGAAAGTAAAAATATTTACAATGACGATGACAATAACAATAAAGAACAACCCGGGATAATGGAAGAAAAATGATAAAAGGACTCATCATTACTCACGGAAACCTTGGCAAAGAATTGGTAGCAGTGGCCGAGGCAATACTGGAAGAAAAGGTCGATATCGAATGCATCTCTTTCGATTGGAGAGGAGATGGGACCGGGGCTGTCCATAAGGTCGAACATTACCTGGGACAGCACCGGGAAAGTAATGTCATCATATTTACGGATATGTTCGGCGGTTCACCCACCAATATCTGTTATAAATTCAATCGCAAGAATATCGAGATTATCACCGGCGTGAATCTTCCCGGCTTATTAAAGTTCCTCACTTACAAAGACAAAGATATACCCTTCAACGATTTTGTAAAGCTGATTAAAAAGGAAGCAATCGAGGGAATCAATATAATCAGCGAGTTTTTAGGAGAGAAAAAAAAATGATTAAAGAAACCATTGAAATCACAAACAAACTGGGACTTCATGCCCGTGCAGCCGCTAAATTATCGCACCTTGCCAACACGTTTCATGCCGAAATCCATCTCAACTACAACACTGACCGGGTGGATGCCAAAAGCCTCTTAGGTATCCTGACCCTGGCCGCATCCGTGGGTAATAAAATCACCATCGAGGCCAATGGTAAAGATGAAAAGAAAGCCCTGGGAGAGATCGTCGCCCTCTTTAAAGCCAAATTTAACGAAGAAAGTTAAAAATGAAAATCATTAAAGGCAAACCTGTCTCCTCCGGGATCATTATCGGCAAAGCATTACTGTTCAACTCGCACAAGGAAATCGTTTTCAAGGAAAGTATCGGCGAGGATGCCATCCAGAAAGAGATCGACCGGTTTAACAATGCCGTTAGAAGGGCGCGCGCCCAATTGAAGAAAATTTATAACAATTTGCAGAAGACCATGGGCAGGGATTCCGCATTGATCATTGAAACCCAGTACCTGCTCTTGAAAGAGGGCAATTTAGCCAACGATATTAAACATATTATCACCTCCGAAATGGTGAATACCGAATGGGCCATCAAAGAGGTAGAAAAAAAATACGCCGAGATCTTCAGCAATATCATGGACCTCTCGTTCAAAGAGAGGATTAATGATATTTCCGATGTATTGAGCCGGCTGCTCAAGAATCTTAAGGCCCAAAAAAAAGACGAGGCCCCGGTCATTGAAAATGTCATCCTGGTGGCTGACGATATCCCGCCCTCCACGGCGGCCAACCTCATGTCCAGTGGAAAACTGCTGGGCCTGGTCCTGGATTACGGCGGCGAAACAGGGCACACCACTATCCTGGCCAGGACCCTCGAAATTCCCACCATCCTTCATACCATCGACGCTTCCCGTGTCATTGCCAACGATGACCTATTGATCGTCGATGGTTTAAGCGGCGAAGTGATTGTGAATCCCTCCAAAGCCACTATCGCCAAAACCATCATTAAAAAAGAAAAATTCCAGGTCTACCAGCGGCAATTAAACGAAGTCATCAAATTGCCGGACCTTACCAAAGATAAACACCCTTTTACCCTGCTGGGCAACATCGAATTGGCTTTTGAAAGCGATGCCGTGCTCGCCCACGGCGCAAAAGGCATTGGCTTGTACCGCACCGAATTCCTTTTCCTGGACCCCAACATCGCCTTTTCCCAGGACCAACAATATATGATCTATAAAAATGTCGCCAAAAAAATATACCCATACCCCGTGGTGATTCGCACGTTCGATGTCGGCAGAGATAAAGTTTACGATTCTTTGCAAATGGATGAGGCCGAGTTGAATCCCGCCCTGGGTATCATGGCCGTGCGCTTGTTCCTCAGGCAAAAGGATATGTTCAAAACCCAGATAAAAGGCATACTGCGGGCCAATGAAAGCGGTAATATAAAACTGCTGTTCCCCATGATCACCGAGATCGAAGAAATCCATACCATCAAAGCGTTGGTGGAAGAAGCCAAAGATGAACTGAGACGGGAAAACAAATTACCCGATCGCCATATCGATTTCGGGATAATGATCGAGATTCCCGGCGCCGTTTCCCTGATCAAGCACCTGGAGCATGTCGTGGATTTCTTTTCAATCGGCACCAACGATTTGGTCCAGTATTCCCTGGCCGTGGACCGTAATATCGACTCCGTGGCTTATCTCTACAATCCCTTTCATCCCGGCGTAGTTAAAATACTAATGGAAATCAGGGAGGAAATCTCGAAAATAGGAAAAGAAGTCACCGTCTGCGGCGAAATGGCGGGGAAACCTTTTACCGCCCTGATGCTCCTGGGCATGGGTTATACCAATTTTTCCATGACCCCGCTCTCCATTGCTGAAATTAAACGGGTTTTCACCCAGGTCCATTATTCCTATGTCAAGAAAACAGTAAAAGAACTATCCAGGTTAAGTTCAAAAACCGAAATCGAGGAATTCCTCATTGAAACCATGTTGAAAAAATACCCGGACCTATTTATCAAGCAACCGTTATTTCAATAATGTTCAAATAAAGGCTTTCAGACTTTTCCACTGGTTTTCGTCAATAATGTGGAAAACTTTTTATAAAACGCACAAAACCCCAAATGGGCAGCAAATTTTCTTGATTTGCACAGGTTTTACCTTCCGTATATACCTATATAACAATATTTTTTGTCCTGGGTCCAGCCTACAAGGGAAACCGAGTTTGCCTGGGATTGATAATTGTTAATGGTCAATTGTTAATTGTTAATGAAAATTTTTAGATAAAAAAAGGGCCGGCCCCCTTTTCCCCCGGGGAACCGGCCCCCTTTTTTCTCTCCCCACTGCTGCATTTGAAATTCAAACTCGCCGGGGTAAGATTTAAAACCGTGAAACCGCACTCGTCTATTAAGCGAGGTTATTAATCAGCGCTTATTAATACACCCCACTGTACAGGATAATATTCTGGCCCACGGCCACGAATCGATTTGCAGCGGTATCATAGGCAACACTCCAGAGAGGTTCGTCCGTCAAAGGTGGATCAACTTCCAGTGACCAGGTCCTGCCGTCGAGACTGGAGATAACCGCGCCGAAATTACCCACTGCCATGTACATGGCATGACCGTAGGTGATACCATAGAGGTGTTCACTTGTTACTCCCGGATTTCTTTTGTTCCAGGAAATACCATTTTCGCTAATAAAAACCGCTCCATTTTTTGAAGTCGCCACGAATAACCCATCGTAGTCGCCGTAAACAACCTGGAAAAGGTAATACGGTGCGCTTAATGAACGATCTGTCCAATTAATCCCATCTTCGCTGGTCAGGATTACCCCTTCATATCCTACTATCACCCACAGGCCCAGGGCCTCACTGTAGCACACACCATTCAGCCTTGTGCTCACCCCGGAATCTCTCGCAGTCCATATCGTTCCATTGGGGCTGGTATAAATCATACCATTATCACCTACAACCACAAACAAAGTATCCCCATGGGCGACACATTGGAAATTTTGCGTTGTTGCCGGATTGGGAGTTCTTTTGGTCCAGGTGATACCGTCCGGGCTGATAATGATCCTACCGCAATGTCCAACAGCTACAAACATGTTGTTGCCATAGGCGACGCTGTTAAGCGATTGGGCCACATAGGGATTCCGCTTAGTCCAGTTAATCCCGTCGGGACTGGTTTTCACCAACCCGCCTTCGCCTACGGTATCACCCACGATTACCCACAACGAATCGCCGTGGGTAACGCCATATTGGTGTTCATCCAGCGGCGGCGGCGTCGGGATTGCAGTCCATCCCTGGGCGCTCAAATTCACGGCTGCCAACGCCATACAAAACGCCACAGCCAACATTGTTACAAAAAATTTTTTGTTTTCCATCTACTAACCTCCTTTGTTTTTATCTTCATTTTTCCTTTTCATTTTTCATGTCCTCGTTTCCTCACGCCAATAATATAGACTAATCGAAAATGAATTGGTCAAAAATGATAAGACTTGACCCTTTTTTTTTCTTATGCTTGATTAATAAGGTTCTTGGAAAAGTCAAAATTTATAAATTTTGACTTCCTTCGATCATTTCGATTTGTTTGTACTGGCGATTTCGTATTTCGGGTTTCGCGTTTTCCTGTATTCAATGGGCGTCATACCCGTATATTTCTTGAATACACCGTAGAAAGCGGCTTTCGTATTATAACCCACTTCAAAGGCAATGGAAATCACTTTCCGGTCGGCCCAATCAGGATTTGCCAGCAATTCCTTGGCCTCTTCGACCCGGTATTTATTAATATAATCCGGGAAAGTGCAGTTCAACTTTTCATTCAGCAGTTGGGATAGGAGACGGGGTGGAAGGGATAATTTCTCTGCCAGGGATTGCAAAGAGATAGATTCTTCGCGGTAGAGTTTTTCCTTTTCCATCAGGGAGGAGAGTTTTTTGATACATTCCTCGGCAAATATAGGATTCATTTCGGCGCGTTTCGCATCTCCCGGTTTCCGCAGCAGGGGTTTTATTCTCTTATATAAAAAATACCCTGCCCCACCCAGGCCAATGAAGAGGAGTAGCAGGCCCAATTTGAAAATCACGGTATCATAAATCGGGGCTTTCAAAGTAAATGCAAAAGAAACTCCCGTATCATTCCATATACCGTCGTTGTTGCAGGCTTTGACAGAGAATAAATATGCGCCCGGCGCCAGGTTTCGGTAATGCGCCGCGCGTCTTTTCCCGGGCCGGAGAAAGACCCAGTCCCTGTCAATCCCTTCCAGTTTGTATTTGAACGTTACCTTTTCCGGGGATAAGAAAGTGGGGGCGGTAAACGTAAACAGGAATACCACATCTTCGATCGTTTTAAAAACATTTTTTTTGCTGTCCTGGCCGTAACATTCATCCGGGACGGCCTGGTCGTTCAAAAGCACCGCTTCGATGACCACTGATGGAGGGTTCTTGTCTATTTCAATTTCCCCTGGTTTTACCACGGCGATATCTTTCCTGGTGATAAACCGGAGTTCGCCGGTTTTTGTTTGCAGCGCCGAATGCCTGGAAAACATGTTGTTGAATTCGATGCTTTTCATCCCGTCGGAAATTCCAAAGGCCGTGCAAATGATGTAACGCTCCCGGCCATCGGCCAATCCGTTCAATTCATTCTTTGAAGCCCTGAGGACGCCGCTGTCGCTCATCATCCAGAGATTCCCCAGACCGTCTTCAAAAAGCTGGTAGATAAAATTGCTGGTCATTCCTTCCTTTGTTGTATACGAAGTAAGCATCCCGTCTTTATACCGTTTCAATCCCGCGCCGTGGGTGGCGATCCAGTACACGGCGCTTTCGGCTGAAGACAAATTCCCATTGCTATCCTGGACAATGCAGGTGACCGGGATGTCACGGCACGATCCCGTCATTTTATTGTTTATGAATACATTGTTTTTTATAGCCATGATCCCTTTGTCCGTGGCCAGGAGGATATCATGATTTTTATCTTCATAAACATTATGAACCTTTCGTGGTAATCCCCCGGCGGTCTTAAAAGATTCCAGCGTACGAGTACTCGTGTTGTACCGGCTGACCCCCCCGGAACAACCGAACCAGAGATTATCTTTACTATCCTTAAATATTGAAATCACCATATTATCCGCCAAACCATCCCGCGTCGTGAGATTGCCGAATCGTCCCGTTTTTTGCATGAAGACGCCTTTGCCGTTGGTGCCCAGCCAGAGATTGCCCAAACCATCGTCGGCGATGGCCGAAATGCCCGTACCTGAGATGCCCGGTATCTCCAGGCTTTTAGTCACGGTACAACCCTTACAACAATACAATTTCCCGGACAGCGTGCCGATCCAGGTATTTCCCAGCCGGTCTTCGGCCATAGAAAAGATAATTTCCTCCTGTCCTTTTTCCTGGAGTGTACAGGATGAGAATCTTGCCGCTTTTATTTGCCATATCCCTGCCTCATAGGTGCCGGCCCATAAGGAATTTTCCCTGCCTTTGAATAGGTAGGTAATGACATGGTTTTTCAATAGGTCTACCCTGGAAAAAACAACCGCGTTGGATTGTTTTTTCCCCCATCGGCTCAAGCCGTTGGCTGTTCCTACCCAGAGATTGCGATTTTCATCTTCCAGGATACTGATAATATAGTCTCCGGCCAATCCATCCTGTGTTGTATAAATATAGGTCTTGTTATTTTTAGCTGTAACCCGGAATAGACCTTTATTGGCGCCGATCCATAAATCGTTGTCCCGGTCTTCATACATGGTAATAATTAAATAACCTTTGCCCAGGCCTTCGATTTCATATTTGGAAAACGTTTCGCCGCGGAAAATATATACCCCGTTTTCGCGGGTTCCGAACAGTAAATTCCCGCCGGCATCCTCTACGATCGCATTAATTTTTTTATCTCCCAGGCCGTGGGAAGCGTTGAAAGCAGTAAAGCGGCCGTTGGCAAACCGGTTCAAGTAGCTAACGTCGAAACTGATCCAGAGGTTGCCTTTGACATCTTCATTGATCACGCGAATGCGGTCGGCGGTTATCCCGTCTTTGGCGGTCAATGTTTTAAATTGGCGAGTTTTATAGTCGTATTGAGTTAGACCGGCGGAACTGCCAATCCGGAGAGTTCCTATCCTATCGACAAACAGTGCGTCCGGTAAAGTTTCCTGGGAAGTTTCATCCTCATTTTCGAGAAAATCAACAACCGTAAATTTCAGTCCGTCGAACCGGGTTAGACCTTTGGTGGTGGCAAACCACAAATAACCGTCCGGGGTTTGAGTAATGGCTACGATGCTGTTGCCCGGCAGCCCATCGGCCGTATCCCAATGGTCCGCCAGGTACTCCCGGGTAGATTTATCCTGTTCCTGCGCCCATGAATTTCCCTTGAGAAAACAAATTGTCAGCAATGCGACAAAAAGGAATCCCCTTAGTGGAAAAGATCCATTATTTTTCTTATTTATATACATCTCACATACTCTTTCCAATGCAGCGGTATAATAATAAACCAATTATAAGGAAATTTCAATAGATTTTTCTAGAAAACACTGTGGTCCTCTGCGAAGGGGTTCCTATTCTCAGTTCACACGGTAGAAACGACCAAACGGTTCTATGCATTGACCAAACGAAAGTCGGCAGTGACCATTTGGTTCTATGCGCTGACCAAACGAAAGTCGGCAGTGACCATTTGGTTCTATGCACTGACCAAACGAAAGTCGGCAGTGACCAAACGGTTCTATGCATTGACCAAACGAAAGTCGGCAGTGACCATTTGGTTCTATGCACTGGCCAAACGAAAGTCGGCAGTGACCAAACGGTTCTATGCACTGACCAAACGACTTTTTGCATCGATAAAACGGAATTTGGAAACCACAAAACGGAAAAGTTCACCATTTAACTATTCTCCAACCCTCTATCGACACTAAACGAACGGATGATATTGGAGTAATGGCTGTTTGAAACCATTACTCCAACTATCATAGTCACTTTTCCTGTCGAATCCAGGTTATCAGCAGAATATCCGGATGATCGTCGTACCCAGCACCTGGACCGGCTCTTCGGAGCCGCCGAAGATTTTCTTTTTTTCGTCTTCGGTCAACAGTGTGACAAAGCTCTTTACTTCAATTTTTTGTAATTGAAGCTTTTTACCTCTGTTCATCTTCACCTCCTTAATACTTATACATCTTTATCTTCCCCTTAAACTACCTTATATGAATATATAAGCAATTCGGATGCCAGGTTCGCCAAACCCGTGGTATGTAAACCGTCGAGAAAAAAAATTACCTTCGTGATCCTTTTGATATAAGGATTTCAAAGGCACAGGAAAAATTTTTTTCTACTGATAAAATGGTTTGATATTGCCAGGAGGAGACTATGTACCGGCTGTGAATATTGGGGATCAGTTATGAACCGGGTTCATAGTCATTTTGGATTTCCATTTGAAAAATCCCCGTTTTCTGGTATAATGGCATTATGAATTACTTATTGTATTACATTGATGGCTTTATTAAAAAATTTCCCCTGGATAAATCCACTATCACTATCGGCAGAAACAATGATAACGACCTGGTCATCCGTGAAGATTTCATTTCACGAAACCATGTCCGGATCACCGTATCCGAACATGCCATTACCGTCAAAGACCTCGGCTCCACCAACGGCATCAACGTCCAGGGCGAAAAAGTCAAAGAAGCCGCAATCAAAATCGGCGAGTCGTTTATCCTCGGCAAAATGGAATTCTTCCTCAAAAAAGGCAGCCTCGACGAATTCAAACTGGCCAAAGAACTCATCCCTATATTCAATACCATCGGCTGCGAAAATGAAAAAAAATCCGATAACGCCCGGACCCGCTTCATCGAGGATATTTACAGCGAAACCTTGAAAGTCGTCATGCAGGTGGGCCTGAAAAAAAACGATTTCAATGAATTTATGCTGGACCTGGGCAATTACCTCTCCAATATGGCAGATTTCGGCAGCCTGTTTATCATTTCAAAACAAGAAGAGACCTTTGATATACTCCTGTCCGTTAAAAATGAAACCCTCAACATGGACCTGTTTAAAAAAATCGTGGAAACTAACCCCGGCATATTCAGCGAAAAGATCGTATCTCAATCCATAGAAGTGACGCACGGCAGCTTGTATTCCTCTCCCTTGAATATCGGGAATAAAGATACCGCCCTTATCTTTATCCTGAACACCCGCTTGAGAAAAAAAGAACTCATGCTCAACGAGTTTCTTTCCTCGTTGGTCATGGAAATCGAACTACTGGCCCAATTATTAACCGGGAAAGCCAGGCCCGACCAAAAGAGTGGAAAGGAAGAACCTGAGCCAATGCCGGCCGGCGATGACGATATCGTGGCCGAAAGCAATCACATGAAAGAGTTGATCAAACAGGCCAAAAAAATCGCCGGCGGGGATATTTTCGTTTTGATCCAGGGCGAGAGCGGCACCGGCAAAGAATTATTTGCCAGGCTCATCCATAAATACTCAGGGCGAGACCGCGAAAAATTCATTGCCATCAATTGCGCCGCCATACCGGAAAATTTACTGGAGAGCGAATTGTTTGGCCATGAAAAAGGCGCCTTTACCGACGCCTATGCCCAGAAAAAAGGAAAACTCGAGATCGCCTCCGGCGGCACCCTGGTGCTGGATGAAATCGGCGATATGCCCGTTAACCTCCAATCCAAGATGCTGCGCGCCCTACAAGAAAAAGAATTCTACCGCGTGGGCGGCGCTGCCCCTATCACCGTGGACCTCCGTATCATCTCCATTACCAATAAAGACCTCAAACAATTAATCGCCGAAGGCAAGTTCCGGGAAGACCTCTATTTCCGTCTCGTACACCGTATCATCAGCATCCCGCCCCTGCGCGACAGAAAGGAAGATATCTCCGCCCTGATCAATTTTTTCACCTACAAATTCTGCGGGCAGGGCAAAAAAAAGATCAACGGCTACTCCATAAAAGCCTTTGAAGCGCTGCAGAATTACCACTGGAAAGGCAATGTCCGCCAGTTGGAAAACGAAATCCGCAGTATCGTCAACCTGACCGATGACGGTGAAACCGTCAGTTACGATATCCTTTCGGAAGAGATTAAAGAAAATGCCGGGGAGGGAAATACCGCCCCCACCCGGGAAATCTTCCCGGACACGAGAATATTCCAATTAAAAAAAGACCCCGAATCCGAGAAAGCCTATATTCTAAAACTGTTGGAAAAGAACCAAGGGAACAAATCTCAAACGGCCCGGGAGTTGAATATGACCTACCGCGGCCTTCACAAAAAGATGACCCGGTTAGGAATATAGAACGCAGCGTGGAAAATTCGAAAAAAAATGCAAACCCCCTTGATTGATACTCGATGTTTGTGATACACTATGGGCTGGTGAAAAACACAAATATTTTGTTCCCTTTTCACCGAACGATTTTTCTATGTTGTTGATCCGGATTAAATGACCACAGGTAATGTATAATTACGAATATACAGATATAGGAGGCAAATTATGGCAGAGCCAAAAAAAGAATTAAACGAATTGGTCGTAAGATTGGGCAAAGAACAAGAAGTTGAAACCGCGCGTCCCGAAAAGACCGCCAAGGCCTTGAAAGAATGCATCGACAGGGATTACGTCCATGTGATGTTTAAAAAGACCGGCACCGAAGTCGGGGTACAATTGTACAGGCCGGATTGCCGTTTTGACACCGGTAATTTCGAAGAGTCCACCGGCAATGTGCATATCGAAGGCGGCTTGATCCTCAATTACGATAAAGTAAGAGTTATCGCCGATATCGATCTGACCACTTGCGAAGGCGCCGGGCTCATGAAACCCGTCGAAGATGACGAATACGAACATATAATGGGGAAAGCGGAATCATAAGGTTATAAAATTTCAAACCGTAATAATCGACGATTCTGTATTCCGTATGGGGCGCAGGGGGCACATGACCGGGGTGTAGTGTCTAACGCTGCAGTGTGCCCCTATATTAAAAAGGTCGCGATTGGCAAGAGGAAATGTTAAATTTAGATAGCTCACTTTTTTTTGTTGCTTTGCTGGTGTGGTTTTTGCTGGTCGTTTTAAATAAAATCTATTTCAAACCCGTGGGGCAGGTTCTCGATCAAAGAGAATCCAAGATCGAAAGCGAGTCCAGCCGGATCGAGACCATGACCCGGGAAATAGACGAAAAAACACAACAGATCGAAAAAAAACTCAAAGACGCCAAACAAGCGTCCGCCAGGATAAAAGAAGAACTGATAAAAAAAGGCGAAGAAGCCAGGGAACAACTTTTAATTAAGACCAGGAGCGAATCGCAAAAACTCCGGGAGACCAGGATGAGCGAGTTGGATGCCCAGATTCTTGCCGCTGAAAAAAAATTAAGCCAGGAAGTCAGCGTGTTCAGCGATAAATTGAAGGAGATATTTATAGGCTGAACAGATGAGAAAAGAATATTAAGAAAGCCGTAATGAATAAACATAAAAAGGTTTTAGGCCGTAAGGCGGCAATGGTCGCCGCCGTAGTACTTTTGGTTATGTTGGCTGCATGGACTTCCCCTGCTTTTGTTTACGCCGAAGGCGCCAATAAGGAAGGCCAACACCAAACTGGGGCGCAGGAGACGCATGCGACGCAGGAGGGTGAGCACCATGGGTTTAACTGGGTGGGGTTCTTTGGGAAATTATTCGACTCTACCCTTCTTTTCGGCGGATTGATTTTCCTCGTACGAAAACCCCTTATCGCCCTCCTGGCCCAAAAAAGCCTGGATATCAAAACCGATATCATCGATAGAGAAAACCAATTGAAAAATACCACCGTTCAATTAAAAGGAATCATGGAACGGTTGGAAAAAATAGCAGAAGAAGTAGAAGCCGTCAAAGACAGCGCCGAAAAAAGCGGGAACGAGGAGAAAAAACGCATCGAAGAAGCGGGCGAAAATGAAGCCCAACGCATCCTGGCATTAACCGAAGAAGAAATCGGCAATAAAATGGAAACCGCTGTCCGGGAACTTAAAGAGAGAATCGCAGACCTCACCATCGAGCATTTTAAAAAAGACATCGAGGCCCACCTGGACCCCCGGATGCATGAACGGTTAATTGAAAAAAATATCGCGGTATTAAGTGGAGAGACCATTGAGAGAAAGTAGTATTGCACAACGGTACGCCAGGGCATTGATCAAAGCGATAACCAATGAACAGGAATATCTCCAAATAAAAAAAGAACTGGAAACCTTTTCAGGATTATTAGGGCAGAACGCCGAATTTAAAGCAGGCATGGAAACCTTCCTGTTCTCCAAGCCCCGGAAAAAAGAACTACTTGAAACGATTCAAAAGGAAACAAAATCCAGTGAAAAAACCCATCATTTCCTTCTCACCCTCATGGAAGAGAACCGGATGATGCTGCTGGATATTATTCTCCAATTGCTGGAAACCCAGTGGCTTGAAGCCAACGGTATTGAGAAACTCAAAGTCTACTCTGCCGTGGCATTGAATGATAAATTGGAAAAGAAATTAATAAAAGGCCTGGAAAAATCTTTTGCTAAGAAGATCAAAATCGAAAAAGAGATCGATCCCTCACTGGTGGCCGGTATAAAGGTCCAGCGGGGCTCTATCTTTTATGATTTTTCCATTGCCGGCAATCTTAGGAAGTTTAAAGACGCCTTGTTGACGTCGACAGGCGTTGAAAAATCTGTTTGGGAGTACTAAATGCAGTTAAAAGTCGAAGAGATCAGCGAGTTAATCAAACAAAAGATCGAAGGTTTTAGATTGGATTTTAATAAAGAGGAAACAGGTATTGTCATATCCGTGGGGGACGGCATTGCCCAGGTTTACGGTCTGGAAAATGTCATGTACAATGAGTTGATCGAGTTCCCCGGCGATATATTCGGCATAGCCCTGAACCTCGAAGAAGATAATGTGGGGACTATTATTTTAGGCGAAGCCTTTAAAATAAAAGAAGGCGATATCGTCAAACGGACCCAACGGATCATTTCCGTACCGGCCGGCGAAGCATTGGTGGGACGGGTGGTTAACCCGTTGGGCGAGCCCCTCGATGATAAAGGTCCCATTGATACCAAAACCTATATGCCCATCGAACGTCTCGCCCCGGGCGTCATCGATCGACAACCGGTGAAAGAGCCCCTGCAAACCGGTATCAAAGCAATTGATGCCATGATACCCATCGGCAGGGGCCAGAGGGAATTGATCATCGGCGATCGCCAGACCGGGAAAACCGCCATTGCCCTGGATACCATTATCAACCAGAAGCGGCAGGATGGGCAGGATGTTATCTGCGTGTACGTGGCCATCGGCCAGAAACAGTCCACCGTTGCCCAGGTAATCAAAACCCTGGAGGAGACCGGCGCCATGGATTACTCCATCGTGGTGGTGGCCGGTGCTTCAGACCCTGCCTCGCTCCAGTACATCGCGCCCTATGCCGGGTGCGCCATGGGCGAATATTTTAGAGATAACAAAAAACATGCCTTATTGGTATACGACGACCTGTCCAAACATGCCGCCGCTTACAGGGAAATATCGCTGCTGTTAAGACGGCCCCCCGGCCGCGAAGCCTATCCCGGCGATGTTTTCTACCTCCATTCCCGGCTGCTGGAACGGGCCGCAAAATATAATGATGATTTCGGTGGCGGCTCCTTGACCGCGCTGCCCATCATCGAAACCCAGGCATCCGACGTCTCCGGTTACATCCCCACCAATGTCATCTCCATTACCGATGGCCAAATTTACCTGCTGCCCGAACTCTTTAACCGCGGTCAGAGACCCGCCATCGACGTCGGGATTTCCGTTTCCAGGGTCGGCGGCAACGCCCAG